>NZ_CP171148.1:300000-417500 GCF_043099725.1 Nostoc sp. C110
CAGGAGATGAGGAAGATAATGGAGATGTGCCTGTGGCTGCGATCGCAGCTGCTTGGGCAGGGCTATAACCTTGTGATAACAGACTTTCTAGCTGATTTGGGGTAAAAAAGCGGGCAGGTACTCCCAAGGCGCTAGCTACAGCGCGGATTGCGGGATCGGCTGCGGCAGCGATGGGTGCAAATATCCCGGCGACTGATGTTTTTTCTAGTTTGGCATCAGCTAGTAGCTGCTCTACTAAAGCTATTGCATCATCAATGGGGGCACTAATTGCGATCGCTACAGTTTTTGGGTGATAGACAAGACAGTTGGCTGTAGGAGTGACCAAACGTTCCGTAACTTGGATGGTCAAATCTCCATTGGGATTTATGGGTAATTTACTATCGCTCAACCAAGGCGCTATGCCTTCTAGTCTGACTTCTGCCCCAGCTAGCACATCTGAAATAAATTTCTTAGCATCGTCTGGGTTTGCTAAACGGTATCCGTTGGGAGGAGACAAAAGCGTTGTACCCAAACGTAAATCACCTGTAGTTGTAATTGCAGGTTTAACATCAAGCGCTTCGGCAATGCGGCGGGCCAAATCGTTTACCCCACCAAGTCCACCCAAGAGGGGAACAACAGCACTACCATCTTCAGCCACAGCTAACACAGGTGGTTCCTGCTGTTTATCCGAGAGTATGGGAGCTAGCGTCCTAATTAAAATTCCGGCGGCACAAATGCCAATTAGCGGCGTTCCCTGAGCAAATAACTCGCGTAACGTGTCGCCAAAATTAGTAAAGCTGACATCCACTCCCGATGTGCGACCCGCTAGACCGTATAGCGTCGCTCCTGGTAGAACGCTGATTATTTTGCGTGCTACTGTCACGCTATTTTGACCTAGTATTACAATGGCGGGTGCAACGTTCATGATCATAAGTAGATATCTTGCAAAATTCGATATCCTTCAAATGAAACCACAGATTTAGTCATGAAAAAATCATAACTGTCGTTCAATACTTATCCCGACTTGATTAGAAAGGGTTTCCTTTTTCAAATCTTTGTCGTTGCAATGCTTCTTCGTACCACTCTAATTCATCCAAAAATTGACCGACTCTCTTCGTCAAAGCGATCGCCTGTGAAGTACCTGCTTCATCCAGAGATTCCCCAATTTTTGAGATGGCAAAAATACTTGAAATCGTAGTCATTCCCATCTCTGACAGAAAAGAACGTAACTGTATGGCTGCCCGCACTCCTCCAAAGCCACCAGCTGAGTAAGAAACAATACCAGCCGGGCGGAAAAAGTATTCTTCTAAATAGTGATCCATCAGGTTGCTCAACCCTGGCTGAATGGAATGGTTATACTCTCCCGCAACAACTACAAAGCCGTCTGCTGTTCGGATATGTTCTGCCAGTTCTTCCATTTTTGCAGGAGCCTGACCTGTATCATACTCCTTATACATCCGGTCTAAAATGCCAAAGTCATACTCCTTTGCATCCACAAAAATCACCTCATGGTTTCTTTGCTTAAGCTGATTTATTATGAATCTGGCAGCTTTGATGCCCTGGCGATCGCTCCTGTAGGAACCATAGAAGACTACTGTTTTGAAGCTCATGATCTAATGATTTTTAACAACGTCTAGCCACCAATTGAATTTACCATCTACTTACAGCGTCAGATTGCGACAAGCCGATGTGCGTTTAGACATTTGGGTAATTAGGGCTACGCTTACGCATTTCCTGAAATTAAAAAATGCGTAGGCGTAGCCCGTCGTAGACATCGCTTCTTATTTCAATTAGCTTTCCGCTCTTTGAGGACTTGATCTAGCAAATTTCTTGCAGGTTGGGCTTTAGCCAACGCTATTTGATGGTCATTATAAGCCCGCACAAGGCGAGAAAGACTGCTCACACCTGCCTTGAGTTGCTCAAGTTCTTCACCAGCAACTAATTCGCCATCTAGCATCCGTCCAATTAACGGTTTGATGTCGCCTACTTCCTGCCGGACTTTTTGGAGCTTTTCTAGACTACTCAGCAAGGTTTTGAGTGAGTTCAAGATGTCGTCAATATCCTGCACATCCTCTACTTGTTCCGGCAAATCTTCAACTTTGACTGTATCTTCATCTGAGATTGTAGGCAATTCCTGTGCAGACATTTCAGTTTGAACCCCGTTTGACCGTGCCATTGACGCTTCCTCAAGGAATTTTCCTTAGTGTATCGCTGATTTAGCCTATGTTAAGCAATTTCGCCATAGCTAACCGTTGCAGTTTACCCGTAGCACCACGAGGTAGTTGATCCAAAATGTGAATTTGCTTCGGAACTTTGAAGTCTGCCAACATTGTTGAACAGTGAGCTAAAAGTTCTTTTTCGCTAGTTTCTCCCTTGAGGACAACAGCAGCGTGGATATCTTCACCTAAAGATTTGTGGGGAACAGCAAAAGCTAAAGCTTCGGCGACGGCGGGATGGCGCAGCAAAACATCATCCACTTCTAAGGGAGAAATTTTTTCTCCACCCCGGTTAATCAATTCTTTAATGCGTCCAGTCAAGCGGAGATAGCCGTCTGCATCCACAGTACCCTGATCTCCAGTGCGGAACCAACCGTTGACAAAAGCTGTGGCGTTCGCTTCTGGGTTGTTTTCGTAACCATCAATGACATTAGGCGCTTTTACCACCACTTCGCCCAAGCTTCCCTGAGATAATAGGTTGCCTTCAGAATCCATAATGCCGACATCCACACCAAAGCCATAACCAACACTACCTGGTTTTCGCTCTTTTGGCGGTAGGGGGTTGGTAGTCATTAAGTGGGATGCTTCAGTCATGCTGTAAGATTCCACCACAGGAGCATTGAGAGTTGCCTCCAACTGTTCAATAATAATCGGGGGCAAAGAGGCGCTGCTAGAGCGAATGAAACGAAAGGGGTTAGCTTGGACAATTTCTGTGTTGCGGCTAGCGCGGGCCAAAATTGTCTGGTGCATGGTTGGTGCTGCGGAGTACCAGGTAGGTTTGTAGGTATCTACTAGTTTCCAAAACTCCAAGGCATTAAAACCATTGGGACAAATTAGTGTGCCGCCCGATGCTAAAGTTGACAGCAAACAACCCACCAATCCGTGAACGTGGAACAGGGGCATTAAGCAAAGTGTAGTATCAGCTGCTGTGAGTGAGTAAGCAGCAATGATGTTGTTGGCTGAGGCGATTAAGTTGCGATGACGAATCGGCACACGTTTCGGACGGCTGGTAGTGCCGCTAGTGTGGAGAATCATCGCCAGATCGTCGGCGTTGGGGGCTGCGGGATTCAATGATTCTCTTGGTTTTGAGCCTGTTTTGACTAATTCAAAGCTCAATGTGCCGTCAGTGTTTACCTTGGCATGAATCACCATCATATCGGGTGTGACGGCGGCGATCGCTGCTTCTGGTTCATCAGACAAGGTAATCAGTGCGTTTGCTTGAGTATCTTCGTAGTAAAAGGCAAATTCGTCTTGTTTATATTTGGGATTTAAGGGTGCAGCAGTGCCACATAGGGCAGCAGCCAAAAAGGTAATAGCCATTGGTGAACCGTTACTCATGGCAATGGCTATGCGTTCTCCCCGTTTCAATCCAAAGCTGTTGAGTTGGGATACTAAGCCAACAACATTCTCGCGCAATTGCTGATAAGTTAGCGATCGCCCCCCAGGTGTAACCAGGGCTGAATGATTATCTTCCCCTGCTAAAAGCTCAAATAAGTTCATTAAAAACCTCCAGATTAGTAAAGTTGGGCATTGGACACTGGTTATTAATGCTTCTACCTCATTTCCTTATTTTTATTAAAAAATATTGTGCTTTTGTATAATATCAACCATTATTTGATTTCTTTTGGTAGTAAGTTAACGGCAAAAAACAAGAGCTAAAATTAAGTCAAGAGTGTATCTGGCGTTACTAGTAATCAGAAAAATATTTTGCAGCAACTAAACCCCATCAATAAAATATGCATCGTCGGAATTTTCTAAAGTATGTCACTTTAGCAGGATCTAGTTTTGCTTTAACGAGTTGTGTTCAAGGCAAAAATTCCAAATTGCCGGGTGAGGTTTCTCCCTCAGCCTCGCCTGTGGCGGTAAATGAACCTCTCAAGGTGGGATTTGTTTATGTGGGGCCTGTGGGTAATTTTGGTTGGACTTATGCCCATGATTTAGGTCGCAGAGATATGGAAGCCAATCTTAACGATAAAGTAAAAACTACCTTTGTGGAAAATGTCAATGAAGGTGCTGACGCTGAAAGGATAATTCGCCAACTAGCATTAGATGGTAACAAATTGATTTTTACCACTTCCTTTGGGTATATGAACCCAACAATTAAAGTCGCTAAAGAATTTGGTGATGTTATTTTTGAACACTGTGCAGGATACAAACGTGCTACCAATGTCGGCACTTATCTAGGACGTTTTGAAGAACCGCGTTACTTAACCGGCATGATTGCTGGCAAAATGACAAAATCAAATGTAGTTGGTTTTATTGGCTCATACCCAATTCCAGAAGTAATTCGGGGAATCAGTGCATTTACACAAGGAATGCGTTTAACAAATCCCCAAGCAAAAGTTAAGGTACTTTGGGTACAAAGTTGGTACGATCCCGCTAAAGAAAGAGAAGCAGCTATTGCTTTGGTCAATTCCGGTGCAGATGTACTGACGCAGCATACCGACTCTGGCGCTGTTGTCCAATTAGCTGAGGAAAAAGGCATTTATGCTTTTGGCTACAACAGTGATATGAGCAAGTTTGCTCAAAAAGCCCACCTGACATCAATTATTAACAGATGGGGCAAATTCTATACAGATAAAGCCTTGGCTGTAATGAGTAATACTTGGAAATCTCAAAACGTTTGGGATGGCATTGGTCAAGGAATAGTGGATATTTCGCCGATGAATCAGGCGATTCCGGTAGAGGTACAACAACTAGTGAATGCGAAGCGCGATGAGTTTATTCAGGGTATTGCACATCCTTTTGATGGCCCGGTGAAAGACCAAAAAGGGGTAGTGCGAGTACCAAATGGTAAGGTGTTGGAAGATCGAGGACAATTGGCGATGGATTGGTATGTTGAGGGAGTTGAAGGGTCAATTCCCCAGAGGAAACTATAGTAAGCAATTTTACGGTTAGCGTTAACCTAGCGTCTTATAGAGAAACGGCAATCATAAGATAAGTTCAGATACTACCATACGAATTATCTATGATCAGTGCGATCGCAAACCGCCATAGAGAGTTAATAGTAAAAAGTTAAGAGTTGGGAGTTATTCTTTTCATCTCATTCATCCCCCCACTCTGTCTACTATTACAAGAGGTAAAGATTAAGTAGCAACTTTGGCAACTGCGAAGACAATGTAGAGTATCTTCTAGTAATTTAGCAAAGTTATAAGCATTGGAGCAAAGCAAATGAATGCTAAACTGATCGCTTTCTCTGGCTTTGTGACGGTATTTTTGGGCGCAGGAATTGGTTTTATTGCTGCTAATTTACTTCCTTGCCCCTATACAAGTCAAATGTATCAAGATATGGAGCAAAAATACGTCCTTGTAGGCGCAGTTGCTGGTTTACTAATTGGTTCTAGTCAGGAAATGATTAGAGAACTCAAGCAAGAGCGGGATGCGGAAGAAGACTTGCTCCAGGATTTGAATAAAGCTATTCACTCAAGTAAAAATCCAAAAAATTACTGAGATGTTAGTGGTTGTTTGAAAAGTATTTTGCTGTGACTTTCGGATAAGCCAGAAAGCCCTCATGTAGAGACGCGATAAATCGCGTCTAAAAGAGTGATACGTTAGAGAAATGCCATAAATTGCCGTCTCTACAGAGAATCTACTCGTCAATTATTCCTTATTTACATAAGACATCTCCGAAAAAGAATGTAGAGACGTAGCAGTGCTACGTCTCTACAAGGGTTCTGGTTAACGCATATTTAATTTCTGGAGATGTCTATAGGGAGAATACCTTCTGGCTACTCCGTTGGAGAAATTGTAGAGTAGCCGCTTTGCGTCTAGATGAATTGCCCAATTGCCCCTACAATGGGATCTTTTTTTGTTGAAATGTCCCTAAATAAGAGTCTGAAACTCTCTAGAAGAGGCTGCGCGAACAATTTTAAATTAGTTAAGTAAGTTGGTAGAAATAAACAAAATTATGTTACGAAACGTAAATAGTCTTAAAGTTCTTACTAATAACCAATGACAAAGGACAAATGACAGCCCTTGCTAGTTAGCTTTAGCGCCAACCTACTTAATAGTTTTGTTAAATTAGCAGTAGCAGAGTTATGAATTAAAAGCTTTCTTCAAATTTTCTGGCTGCGTTACTGCCAAATATTGAGCCGACATTTCCGGTGTGAGTAGTTCTATCATGACTGTATTTTCCAACCAGAACTCAATAACATCAAAAAAAGAATCGCGGTTACAACGTAATACTCTCCAACCTTCACGTTTACCAATCAACTCAATTTTTTCTTGACTAGAAGAAACTGAAATTGCTGCATGAGTAGCTGTGAACCCAGAAGAAGTAGGATTTTCTGCAAATGTACACTGCTTATCTCCTTCACCAGGCATTAGCTGAGTTTTTAACGGGTAAACTTCAATCCCTGTTCCATATTCGTCAAGTGGAAAAACCATATAGCTGCCTGGGTGAGGGAAAAAGGGAAAAGCTTGGCCATTCAAGACTTCAGCTAAAACCTCGGCAACGTGCTGGGGGTTTTTAACAGAAATAGATATGTGATGAATCATACTTAATTACCTCGTACCTCATAATCATAATGAGGCTTATAATTTTTTGTTTTGTGGAGTGCTTATTTTCCACGATCAGCTTAATTATCTTTCATCCCATTTTAATTAATTTATGCAGAGAATAAAACAAATCTCCATTTGATTAAATTTGTAAAACCTCGCTTATATTCCTCTATCCTAGTAAGTGATGGCTTACACATGAGTCTTGTAGAGTTATCCAGACGCTTCTATATCCCAATACGGTTCAGTTAAAGCTAAAACTCTTTGTCAAAGTCAATTTTTTTACGTAGACGCGGAGCGGCTTGCCGCAGGCTACCACAGAGACGCAGAGAAGCCAGTGCGTTGGGCGGGTTCCCCGACTTAAAGCAACTGGCGCGGCACTGAGAGAATAAAGAAATGCTTAACTGAACTGTATTGTTTTATATCCTCCCAACTCCCGCTACGTTGGCATCTGTGACTATCATTTATGGCAATGCTTGATCAAGCTGTAAAAAAATCCTAACCTGGCAAAGATATACACGAAATGTAGGCACAATTCATGAATTGCCCCTACCCGAAAATCTTTCTTTTCGGCTATTGTTTACGTAAGCTCTGTATTTGATAATTACACTTCAATATGAGATATCAAGTAGGAGGTAGTCTCCGCAGTGACGATCCCACGTATGTTATCCGTGACGCAGACGAAAAACTTTATACTAGCCTGAAAGCTGGGGATTTTTGTTACGTTTTCAACTCTCGCCAGATGGGGAAGTCATCCTTACTACAGCGCACCAGTTATCGTCTTAGAGAAGAAGGCTATAGCTGTGTTTATTTGGATATGACCATCTTAGGTATTGAGGATACTACACCAGAACAATGGTACAAAGGCATCATTATCAGCTTGTTCTACAGCTTAAATTTAGCAGAACAGATCAACTTTAAAGGTTGGTGGGAGACACAAAAAGGTATTTCCTCAGTACAAAAACTACACTCTTTTGTTGAAGAAGTTTTACTACCAAACGCCAAAGCCGAACGCATTTTCATCTTTATTGATGAGATTGATAGCCTACTTAGTTTAAGTTTCCCAATTAACGACTTTTTTGCTTGGATTCGTCAATGCTATAATCAGCGACCAGAGAATTCAAACTTTAATCGTTTGGGATTTGCACTATTTGGTGTAGCTAGTCCTTCCGACCTCATCGCTGATAAAGGCCGCACACCCTTTAATCTTGGTAAAGCTATTGAGTTACATGGCTTTCAACTACATGAAGCTACTCCTCTGCTTCAAGGAGTAAAGGGAGTAGTTAGTCAACCACAAGCAATACTGCAAGAAATTATTTATTGGACAGAGGGACAACCGTTTCTCACACAAAAACTTTGTAACTTAGTTATTCAACTTGCTGCTGAAAATCCTACAGGAATGATTAGCCTCATTCCAGGTACAGAAGCATTTTGGATTGAGCAATTAGTGAAAACGCATATTATTCAAAATTGGCAATCACAAGACGAACCAGAACATCTACGTACTATAAGAGATCGCCTATTATTCAATGACCAACGAGCAGGGCGGTTATTAGGTATTTATCAGAAGGTGTTGCAAGCAGAGGAGCAGTCTAGTAGTGGAGGCTTCCCCCAGAAGGAAATGTCATCGAGTAGGGGAGAAGAGTTTTTCACTTTGCCTCATCTTCCTGTTCCGATTGATGATAGTCGAGAACAAACAGAGCTTTTGTTATCTGGTTTAGTAGAGAAACACAACGGCTATCTCAAAATTAAAAATCCCATCTATCGGAGTGTTTTCAATGCCGAATGGGTGTTAAAACAATTAGACAATCTCCGCCCTTATTCGCAGACATTCAATGCTTGGGTAGCATCAGGGTATAAAGATGAATCGCGTTTATTGCGAGGAAAGGCTCTCAAAGATACTCAAAATTGGATACAGGGCAAAAGTCTAAGCAATTGGGATTATCAATTTTTAGCTGCAAGTCAAGAATGCGAACAGCGTGAAGTGCAAACAGTATTGGAGGCAGCACGGGCAAAAGAGGTAGAAGCACGACTAGCACAAGAGCAAAAAACTGCTAAATTTCAAAGGTTTTTGCTAGTTGCAGTGTGTATTGGTTTGCTCGTCTCTAGCATTTTGGGTGTGGGAAGTTTCATTATGTATCGTCAAACCAAAAAAAGCGAAAGTCAAGCTAAGAGCAGCGAAATTCGAGCGCTTGTATCTTCTTCTGTTGGACTGTTTGCCTCCCAACGGAGGTTGGATGCACTTGTAGAAGCAATCAAAGCCAAAGACAGGCTGCACAAGCTAGAAACAACTAACTCAAATCTTGCACCTCAAGTTGAAAACGCACTCAGGCAAGCAGTTTATGGAGCAGATGAATACAATCGATTTTCCGATCATACAGCAAGTGTTATGGCTGTAGATGTTAGTCCTGATAGTTCTTTAATTGCCTCAGCCAGTATAGACAATACAGTTAAGCTTTGGCGACGTGATGGTACAGAAGTTGCAACTCTCAAAGGTCACAAGGGAGCAGTTAGGGCAGTAGATTTTAGTTCTGACGGTCAAATACTGGCCTCGGTGGGTGAAGATGGCACTATTAAACTCTGGAAGCTAGATGGTACTCTGCTCAAAACTTTTAAAGGTCACACCGCTTCAGTCTGGGGAGTAGCATTTAGTCCTGATGGCCAGTTCCTCGCCTCTGCTAGTTGGGACGCAACAGTGAAACTCTGGAAGCGAGATGGTACTTTGCTCAAGACATTCCAAGGTTCTAAAGGTGCGTTTTGGGGAGTCGCTTTTAGTCCTGATGGCCAGACTATTGCTGCCACCAGTCTAGACAGGACAATAAAACTCTGGAAACGAGATGATTCAGGCTGGCAAAACGCCAAGCCTGTACAAACTCTCCAAGGTCACACTGCTTGGGTTGTAGGAATAGCTTTCAGCCCTGACGGACAGACTATTGCTTCAGCGAGTGAAGACAGAACTGTTAAACTTTGGCGACGAGACAGCATAAGTAAAAGCTACCGCCTTGATAAAACTCTGCAAGGGCATGATGCCGGAATTTCGGGAGTAGCATTTAGTCCCGATGGTCAGACTATTGCCAGTGCGAGTCTCGACAAAACGATTCAACTTTGGAATATTGATGGTACAGAACTGAGGACGCTTAGAGGGCACAGTGCATCAGTTTGGGGTGTAACTTTTAGTCCAGATGGTAGCTTTATTGCTTCGGCAGGTGCAGAAAACGTTGTCAGGCTCTGGCAAAGTCAAAATCCATTTCAAAAGTCTATCGTTGCACATAAGTCCGGGATTTGGTCAATAGCGATCGCCTCTGATAGTTCAACTATCGCTACAACCAGCCACGAAAATATGGTGAAATTTTGGAGTCGTCAAGGCAAATTGCTCAAAACTATCACTGAAACCAAGGGCGAAGTCTCCGAAGTTTCATTCAGTGGCGATGACAAGTTAATCGCGCTTTTCACTTCCGATGATTCGGTAAAAATCAAGAAGCAAGATGGCACTTTAATTGCTAGTTACAAAAATGTTTACAGCAAATTGACATCAGGGGTGTTGAGTCCTGACGGGCAAACAATTGCAATGGCAGGTGTTGACAAAAATATTCAGATATGGAGGGGCGTAGCCCATCGCGCCGCGACTTTGCAGATCCTCAAAGGACATCAGGCGGAAGTTTGGCACGTCGTATTTAGTCCAGACAGTCGGCTCGTTGGTTCAGCTAGTGGTGACACTACTGCTAAGTTGTGGACGCTTGACGGCAATTTGTTTAGAACCCTTGTAGGACACTCGGCGGCAGTATGGAGAGTTGTTTTTAGCCAAGATAGTAAAATGCTAGCTACTGGAAGTGGCGACAACACCGTTAAGCTGTGGACGTTAGACGGCAAGTTATTGAATACACTCAAAGGTCATAAAGCTGGAATTTGGGGAATTGCCTTTACTCCTAATGGAAAAATTGTTGCTTCTGGCAGCGTTGATGCCAGCATCAAACTTTGGAAGCTAGATGGTACGGAAGTAACGAACCTCACCGGACATACCGCAGCGATTAGGGTGGTTGCGATCAGCCCTGATGGAACTTTGCTTGTTTCAGGGGGTGATGACAACACGCTCATTCTGTGGAATTTGCCGCGAATTCTTAATCTAGATGTACTGAATTATGGTTGCACTCTGGTGCAGGATTATTTGAAAACTAACACCGCAGTGGAAGAGGGCGATCGCTCCCTTTGTAATATGCCAAATAAATAATTTCTCTTCTTGGGGTGGTTTTTTATTGATGCGATCGCGTTTCTTCTACAAAATTCTTTTGTATTAGGGACTTCCAAGAAATAAATTACCCAAATAAACGAACCACAGAGGCACAGAGAACACGGAGGAATGAGGAGGAGAGAGTTGTTTAGCCAGTTTTTTGGATATTTTTTTATTTGGAAGTCCTTTATATAGCAATACGGTTCAGTTAAGACTAAAACTTTGTTATCTAAGTCAATTTTTTAACGAACCGCCAAGGCGCAGAGGACGCAGAGAAAAGAAAGAGAAGGAAAAAATTGCTTAACTGAACTGTATTGCCTTATATATAAAATTTGTATTATACACTAATTATGCAACTTGTCAAGTAGCCATGCCAAAGCACCTTCAACATCACTAACTTGCTCTCCTGGCGGTATGGCTGGACGATTTACCATCACTACTTTCACGCCCAGTTCTTGTGCTGCAATAATCTTGGGCTTTGTGGCATCGCCACCGCTATTTTTACTCACTATGGTATCAATCTTGTTATCAATCAGGATTTGCCTTTCATTATTGAGGTTAAAGGGCCCGCGATCGCACAATACCATCCCCGGTGGCACTAAGGCATCATCAACAGGAGGGTCAATCATCCGCATCAAGAACCAAATTTCCTCTAAGTGAGCAAAGGCGGCGAGTTCTTGTCTGCCAACCGTCAAAAATACCCGATGTGCTTGGTTTTGCAGTGATGCGGCTGCGGCTTCAACGCTATCAACTTCCATCCAGCGATCGCCACTTCCTTTTTCCCAAGGTGGGCGTATTAACATCAGACGGGTTACTCCAGCTTCATTTGCAGCATCTGCCGCATTGAAAGAAATTTGACTAGCAAAAGGATGTGTTGCATCAATTAATAAGTCGATTTGCATTGCTCGGAGATAGCTAGCCAATCCAGCCACACCACCAAAGCCTCCAACCCGTAAATCGCCCAACGGAACTGATGGTTCACGGGTACGACCGGCTAAAGACGTGATTGCATTTACCCCTTGGATAGTCGCGACTCTAGCAGCTAGTTCTGCGGCATCTCCTGTACCACCCAAAATCAAAACGCGCATTAGTGAGATAAAGGTGGAATCTTTGCTAAAATGCCCTTCTTCAGGGCTTCTGGACGCTCTGACCAAGGCAGTAAACCATCTGCTTTGACATAGTATTGACTAGCACATTTTAGTATCGCAGATGCACTATTATCAACGGCTAAATCACCAAACAAATATGTTAATTTACCTTTGGCAGCAAAGGCAACCACACAGGAACGATTACAAGCACTCATGCATTCAACTTCTTGAATTGGGAATTCATCTCGTAACTCCCAATCTTGTGCAAGTTGCTGAAGTTGGTGTAGAAGTTTTTCACCACCACTTTCACCTAAGCGTTTTCCCTCTTGCCAAACGCTAGCACAAGTTTTGCAAACAAATAAAGTATGGTCAGCAACTCCCAAGGGATTCGCTGGGGAAATATTCACAGTAGTAGTCATCTGTACCTCGCAGATATGTGGAACTAGTAAAACTATTTCGGCGGGCATCCTGACTCACTCAATTTGGGATTTTAGATTACATCTCAAATTGGTTTACAGTTGCGGGACAGCGCCGGATTTGCACCGAACTTTCCCCGTTACCTCTGGTAGCTGCTCCCTACCAGAACCGAATAACCTTATCGATCATACACTAGGGTTATCTAAGAAAAGGATATAGGACTCATATTTGATTCTTGAAAAAATTCAGTATAGCTCAAAGACCCTTCTTTCCTATTGCCTCTTGCCTTCCCAGGCAAGTAAGCCACGCTGTGCGAACAAAAATCAGATCGATTGCTACATAACCTATGCAACAAAATTACAAAAATCAGCTTCTAAATTTTTCAAACACTAAAAACTTTATCGAAACAGAATTCAGAATGAATTTTGAACGAAAGAGTGGATAGCGCAGCGTTAGCGAGCGTCTTCATTCTGACTTCTGAATTCTTCTTCAATTTATAGGTTTGTATCGCAATGGATTTTTTGACAATTCTAGGATTAGCTGCTGCCACAATAACCACAATCTCTTTTTTGCCACAAATGTTTAAAACATGGCAAACAAAATCAGCAAAAGATGTTTCTTTTTTAACGCTGATTACATTCATAACTGGTATTTTTTTGTGGTTAATTTATGGAATATATCTGCAATCTTTACCAATTATTCTTGCTAATAGCGTGACATTGCTTTTTAACTTGATAATTCTATGGCTTAAAATTAAATATAGATAAAGAACCCCTAGATAAGTAAGTTGGTAGAAATAAACCAAATTATGTTATGAAACGTAAATAGTCTTAAAGTCCTTACTAATGACCAATGACAAAGGACAAATGACAGCCCTTGCCAGTTAGCTTTAATTGCGCCAACCTACTTACACAAACTCTCGTCAGCCTGTGCGGACTCAAATGAAACCTATAAAGGTGAGTTTTGCTTCTGTAGGCGTGAATTCTATGAGACTGCATTATTCAAACCCCCTAAAAAACGCCTGTGACATCATCTGTATTTGACTCTGAACGCCTCCTTTTCACCCCCACCACCCCAGACACCAACGCTATCCCCATAATCTTCGCCTTTCCCAATGAATATAGCGTAGGTATCACTAGCCTTGGCTATCAGGTAGTTTGGGCAACCTTGGCAATGCGTGATGATGTGCAGGTGAGTCGCCTGTTTACAGATACTCACGAACAACTCCCCAGAACGCCAGAAATTGTGGGATTTTCGATTTCCTGGGAACTGGATTATGTGAATATTTTAAATTTGCTGGAATCTTTAGAAATTCCTATTCAAGCAACTTCTCGTGATGATTCTCATCCGATAATTTTTGGTGGTGGCCCTGTTCTCACAGCTAACCCAGAACCTTTTGCAGATTTTTTTGATGTAATTTTACTGGGAGATGGTGAAAACCTACTGGGAAATTTCATTGAGGCGTACAAAGAAGTAAGAAATGCTTCTAGACAAACTCAACTCAAAAGACTTGCACAAATCCCAGGAATTTATATTCCCAGTTTGTATGAAGTCGAATACCACACAAAAGATGGTGCAATAAAGTCAATTAAACCAATTTCTCCAGAAATTCCCGCAGTGGTGCAAAAGCAGACTTATCGAGGAAATACTCTATCGGCTTCGACTGTAGTCACCGAAAAAGCTGCATGGGAAAATATTTACATGGTGGAAGTGGTGAGAAGTTGTCCAGAAATGTGCCGCTTTTGTTTGGCGAGTTATCTCACACTGCCTTTTAGAACAGCCAGTCTGGAAGATTCCTTAATTCCTGCGATCGCAAAAGGCTTAGAAGTCACAAATCGGCTAGGATTATTGGGGGCTTCTGTAACTCAGCATCCAGAGTTTGAAGCTTTGCTAGATTATATAAGTCAGCCAAAGTATGATGATGTCCGTCTCAGTATTGCCTCAGTGCGAACTAATACTGTAACAGTCCAGTTAGCAGAAACATTGGCAAAACGAGACACGCGATCGCTTACCATTGCAGTAGAAAGTGGTTCTGAGAAAATCCGGCAAATCGTCAACAAAAAGCTGCATAACGACGAAATTATCCAAGCTGCGATAAATGCCAAAACTGGCGGATTAAAAAGCTTGAAACTCTACGGAATGGCAGGAATTCCTGGTGAAGAAGCAGAGGATTTAGACCAAACGGTGACAATGATGCGTAATATCAAAAAAGCTGCACCAGGATTACGCCTAACATTTGGATGCAGCACCTTTGTACCCAAAGCGCACACACCATTTCAATGGTTTGGGGTAAATCGTCAAGCAGAAAAGCGGTTACAGTTTTTGCAAAAACAGCTAAAACCGCAGGGAATAGAGTTTCGCCCAGAAAGCTATAATTGGTCGATTATACAAGCTTTGTTATCGAGAGGCGATCGCAGACTATCCCAACTTCTTCAGCTGACTCGTGACTTTGGCGACTCCTTGGGTAGCTACAAACGTGCTTTCAAACAACTTAAAGGACAAATCCCTGACTTAGATTTCTACGTCCACGCTGATTGGTCTACAGAACAAGTATTACCTTGGAACCACTTGCAAGGGCCTCTGCCACAGTCTACACTACTAAAGCATTTGGCTGATGCTCAGAGTTATATCAACCCATCTCCAAAAGAACTACAGCCACTACTGGGGACTAGAGACTAGGAATTGGGGACTGAGGACTAGGAATGAAAATTTATTATCCAATTCCCAATGCCCAATGCCCAATTCCCAATTCCCAATCCTAAAAACTTCATGCAAAACACAGCTGAGTATTACTGCGCCTATTGCGGCGAACCGAACTTAACTTTTATTGATTTGAGTGCTGGAGGGCAGCAATCTTATGTAGAAGATTGTCAAGTTTGCTGTAACCCAAATATTTTGTATGTCCGGGTTGACGAAGATACCCTAGATATCGAGATTGATACAGAATCAGAAAGTTGAATTTTAGGTTTTTCTTTCCATGCTGCACTTTAAACATTCCTCAGTCATTGATGCGCCACCAGAAGTAGTTTGGAAATTTCACGAAAGGCCAGATATTTTGCAAATACTGAATCCACCTTGGCAGCCAGTCCAAGTGGTTCGTCGTGAAGGGGGACTGAACGTGGGCGCTATCACAGAATTTCGCCTGTTTCTCGGCCCATTACCATTAACTTGGCTAGCGCGTCATACTGAATGCGAAAAATATCGCCTGTTTACCGACGAACAGATATCTGGCCCCTTTGAGTCTTGGGTACATCGACATGAATTTGAACCGGAAGCTGGCAAAACTAGGCTGACTGATGCTATTTCCTTCTCCATGCCTGGTGGAGAAACAGTTGAATTTGTTAGTGGTTGGTTAGTGCAAGTGCAACTAGAAGCAATGTTTCGCTATCGCCATTATGTAACCAAACGAGAATGTGAGTCACGATAGCAAAATATTTTGTTTGGTAGCAAAAATTAATTATCTTGATTCTTCAACCCTTGCCGCGAAACCCACTTTATCAACCCAGGAAACAGGCGATACAAAGCTTGTGAGAAATTCGCCGAACCAACCATCACTTCTGACTTCTTATTCTTGACTGCATCCCAAATAGCATTTGCTACATCTTCAGGCTTCTCCACCACCGGATTTTTCAGCACATTCTCAATCTGTCCACGACGAGTATGAGTATCTTGCTCATCCTTGCCTCGAAAAACTGCCCGTTCCATTAAAGTACTCTTAATTAAATTCGGATAAATCCCACAAACATGAATACCTTTTGGCTGTAGTTCTATTTGTAACGATTCCGTCAACCCTGTCACACCAAACTTACTAGTACAATAGGGAACCAAGTAAGCACTTGGTACCTTACCATCAATGGAACTTAAATTAACTATAGTTCCACTTCGACGCTGGAGGAAATGAGGCAGAAGGGCATTAATAGTGTGGATATATCCCCATAAATTAGTGTCTATAATTTGATGCCAATCATCGAGAGAGAATTGTTCTACTGGCCCCGATGCAAAGATGCCCGCATTGTTTATCAGCACGTCGATATAGCCATAATTTTCTAATGCCTTTTGCACTAATGCGTTTACCTGAGATGAGTCAGTAACATCGCAAGTAACCGTTAATGGTGCTGGACGACCAATGCTTTGCACCTCCTGCGCTAAGGCTTCCAAGCGGTCAGCATGACGAGCTGCAAGTACCAAATCATATCCTTGCCGCGCAAATAAAAGAGCCGTTGCTTTGCCAATGCCTTCAGAAGCACCTGTAATTAGTACCGTAGGAGCCATACTTTAAGTTTAAAAAACCTATTTACTATTTATTAGTCTGGATAATAACACTCCAGAAACCTTCTAACTTTCGTTGGATTTTTGATTGTATCCAAAATAGGTTTTTAGTGAGATTACAAGTTTTCAATAGCAGTTGTTTAATAAAAATACCTCTGAACTATAGGCTCCTCAAAGCTATTATTGATCTTTTGTTAGATAAATATTTTCTCAACCTCCTTAAAATCTCATTCTTTAGAGTTGCATTTACTTTGAAACTAGAGACAGATAGCGTCAAATGGGTAAGTTAAGTAATATGAAGAATGTAATTAGCTACTTAAGGTAACTTAATAATTGCACTTTATCTTAGTGATAAAACTCAAACCTCATATCAATACCAAAAACCGCAATGCTGCTGAACTTGTGCTGACCCCTCACCCTGAAATTTGGAACGACCACCTAAGTATTATCCGTTTTCTAGCTTACCTACTTTGGGAACAGCTACAGCCGAGTGCAGTATGCATCGGTACTCATTTCCTCTACTCCCCATTAATCTGACTGTTTTTGTTACAGACTGATTGCAAAGGAGCAAAGAGAAGACCCTGGTTATTGCAGATACCAGGTTGAACACTGTCGTCGCTCATATCACTCAAGCTTTCAAGCGAAAACAGTTTTTAGAATAGCAGTTGCTTGTGTAATAATAGTTAAAGTATCTTAATGTTTGTACATATTATTAGAGTATTCGCACTGTCCAATTCAAAACACTGACCACTAATAGAGTTTTCTTGATGGTAGTTAGTGCTTTTTATCGTGACTATATTTTAGGAATTTTCATCTGAATACTAGGCGGAGTAAAAGCGTGATTCAATTAGAGCAACCACCAAGTCATCAAACAAAATTGACCCCATTAGGGAAAAATAAATCTCAGTTCAAGGCAATTTTCATTGCTACAATCATTGTTGCTACATGGGTCATTAGCCTGAGTTTATTACTTTCCCTTGACATCTCCAAGTTAACATTTTGGATGCTATTGCCTAGTATACTTTGGCAAACATTCTTATATACAGGATTATTTATTACATCTCATGATGCTATGCATGGGGTAATCTTTCCCCAGAACACCAAAATTAATCATTTCATTGGGACATTAACCTTATCTTTATATGGTCTTTTACCATATAAAAAATTATTAAAAAAACATTGGATACACCACCACCATCCAGCCAGCCAAATAGACCCAGATTTTCACAATGGTAAACACAAAAATTTCTTCGCGTGGTATTTTCATTTTATGAAGGGTTACTGGAGTTGGGGACAAATCATTGCCTTGACAATTATCTATCACTTTAATAATCACGTCCTCCATATACCTACTGCTAATTTAACTTACTTTTGGGTGATCCCTTCAGTTTTAAGTTCATTCCAATTATTTTATTTTGGTACTTTTCTACCCCATAGTGAACCCATAGGAGGTTATATTGAGCCTCATCATTCACAAACAATTAACCGTCCAATTTGGTGGTCATTTATCACGTGCTATCATTTCGGCTATCACGAAGAACATCATGAGTCTCCCCATGTTCCTTGGTGGCAGTTACCAGAAATTTATAAAACAAAATAGTTGTTGTTTATCTAAATATCTTGGCAACAAGAATAACACGGTAATCTCTAGCATTACCAAATTATTTTTTTAAATTTCTATTGATTCTTCTCTCTGTGTTCTCTGCGCCTCTGTGGTTCATTAAAAAAGTAATTCTCACAAATCAGATAGAATTGCTACATATAGCTTGAACAAGGCATTATTTGAGATTATCCTAATTATGCCAATTAATAGTTCTCGTCTTGTCACCTATAGCCCTGCTTATACAATCGTTCCGACTTACGAATGCTTTAATCGGTGTAGTTACTGCAACTTTCGTAGTGAACCTGGCAAAAGTCCCTGGATGAATCTTTCAGATGCAGAAAATAGTTTAAAATCACTTCAAAGCGAAAAAGTGTGCGAAATCCTCATACTCAGTGGTGAAGTGCATCCCCATTCGTCAAGGCGTGAGGCGTGGTTCGAGCGAATTTATGATTTGTGCAAATTAGCACTTTCAATGGAGTTTTTACCACACACCAATGTAGGTCCATTGAGTTTTGATGAAATGCAAAAACTCAAGCATGTTAATGTTTCGATGGGGTTGATGTTAGAACAGTTAACGCCAACATTATTAAATAGTGTACATCGACACGCACCGAGTAAATTGCCAGAAGTTCGTTTACAACAATTACAATGGGCGGGAGAGTTGCAAATTCCCTTTACAACTGGCTTACTGTTAGGAATTGGAGAAACCTCTGATGATTGGTGGGAAACTTTAGAAGCTATATCTAACTTGCACCAACGTTACCATCACATTCAAGAAGTTATCCTGCAACCTCATAGCCCAGGAAATCAGCAAATTTTTGATGCACCTCCTTTTAATCCCCATCAATTACCAGAAGTAATTGCTAAAGCACGTAAAATTTTATCGCCAGATATTACTATTCAAATTCCACCGAATTTAGTTAAGGGTAATTCCTGGTTACTCGCTTGTATCGAAGCTGGTGCGCGAGATTTAGGCGGAATTGGGCCAAAAGATGAGGTGAATCCCGATTATCCCCATATTCAGGAAGAGGCTTTGAGAAATATTTTACAACCTGCTGGGTGGGAATTAGTGCCGCGATCGCCAGTTTATCCGCAATTTGATAGCTGGCTATCGGCAGAATTACAAACGGCAGTGAAGCGATCGCGGAGTGCTATGTTATTGGTTTAACATTGCTAGACCCATACCACCAAAATAGGTTCAAATCAACACTATAGGCAACAAATTCCCAATGCATCCCTCAGAAGATATAGATAACAGCCTAAACCCTGTTGTAAAATAGACATAAGAAGGATTTGGGGGGCCATTTACTGGTCATAAACGCCTATAGAAACTATCTACGGAAATCTCCAAGGTTTAAAGTCCAGCCAGCTGAAGCAACTACAGCGGCTGTATCACCAGCGTATACCAGGCGATCGCATCACCACGCCTGAGTTTTCCCAGCGTCTGGCAGCAATTAGCACAGAAGTCAATCAGCCTGTGTGCGCCTACATCAACCGTCGCGGACAAGTGATTCGCGTCGGGGTAGGCACACCACGTCAAACGCAAATACCACCGATGGAATTGCCCCGTTACGGTGCAGAACGACTCAGTGGTATTCGTTGTATTGCCACCCATCTGAAGCCAGAACCGCCAAATGAAGCGGCACTCACGGCTATGGCCCTGCAACGATTAGATGCCCTAGTTGTCCTAAACATTACCGGAACCGGATTTACACGGCGGGGAGGCGGTGCAACTGGGTATGTCAAAGAAGCTTATCTAGCTCATCTAATACCCCAAGAGTCTCGCACCCTGATTACTAGTCCTGCTGCTTTTAAAGTAGAAGAGAGCAAAACTCAAACCCCAAGTTGGAATATATCGCCACCTATGGGTTTGGATGATTTGGCAGACCAGGATTTAGTAGACTTGGTAGAAAATCTGGAAGCAGAATTCCAGCGCGAATTTATTGCCCAGGAAGTACATGCTGACCACGATCGCGTGCTAATTGTGGGGCTGATGACCAGTGAGACAACTCCCCTACAATTCCAAGATACTCTAGCAGAATTGGCGCGTTTAGTTGATACTGCCGGGGGAGATGTATTACAGACAATACAACAAAAGCGATCACGCGTTCATCCCCAAACAGTAGTTGGGGAAGGTAAAGTGCAAGAAATTGCCCTAACAGCCCAAACACTAGGAGTTAATCTTGTCGTCTTTGACCGCGACCTCTCACCCTCCCAAGTTCGCAACTTAGAATTGCAAATTGGCATTCGGGTGGTTGACCGCACCGAAGTAATTTTGGATATCTTTGCTCAACGCGCTCAATCCCGTGCCGGTAAATTGCAAGTAGAACTAGCACAGTTAGAATACATGCAACCGCGACTAGCTGGTAGAGGTCGTACTATGTCCAGATTGGGTGGTGGTATTGGGACTCGTGGCCCTGGTGAAACCAAACTGGAAACTGAACGCCGTGCCATTGGGCAGCGCATTTCTCGACTGCAAAAAGAAGTAACTCAGTTGCAAGCCCATCGTTCGCGGTTACGGCAACGAAGGCAGCATCGAGAAATTCCCTCAGTAGCTTTGGTTGGATATACTAACGCTGGTAAGTCTACCCTGTTGAACGCTCTCACAAATGCAGAAGTTTATACAGCCGACCAACTATTTGCCACTCTCGATCCTACTACCCGCCGCCTGGTGATTCCTTATGGCGAAACCAATGAACATCAGGAAATTTTAATTACAGATACAGTAGGGTTCATACACGAACTACCTGCATCATTAATGGATGCCTTCCGCGCCACCTTAGAGGAAGTCACAGAAGCTGATGCCCTACTACATTTGGTGGATTTGTCTCACCCAGCTTGGTTGCGTCATATTCGCTCAGTCAGAGAAATCTTAGCGCAAATGCCCATAACTCCTGGCCCGGCGCTAGTTATTTTTAACAAGATCGATCAAGCAAATAGTGAGACACTAGCTTTAGCTAGAGAAGAATTTCCCCTAGCGGTATTTATTTCAGCGAGTCAGCGCTTGGGATTAGAAACCCTACGTCACCGCCTTGCTCAACTAATTGAATATGCAGTTGACAGTAGGTAAATGTTGAGTAACTAATTCAGTGTTAGCACTTTATATGAGTGTCGTGAATATTTAACTTTGGGGAAGGCGATAAATTGCCTTCCCTTATTTATTGCATTTTTATAAGGAAGAGTAGAAAAGTTGAATTATGCTTTTAAACTTTAATTCTCTAGATATTTTTAATGCACCATTTTAGCATTGCCACACCAGTACCAATACGGTTCAGTTAGCGCCAAAAAACTTAAACTGCGTAGGTTGGGTGGAGGAACAAAACCCAACATTTCCGGGCATTTGTTGGGTTGCTCTTTGCTTAACCCAAGCGTATTGACACCAGTACAATAGTTTTATGACTCCTGTCTGATTTTTGTTCGTGCAGCGCGTGGCGTAGCCATACTAACTTGCGTGGTGCGCTTAGCGCAAGCGAGCTAGGCAGGGAGTGAGGAGTAGCAAGTAGGGAAAAAGCCTTTTTGAGTTTTAGTGAGTTTTTTCAAAAATTAAATCTGATTTTGAACAATATTTTCAATAAAACCCTGATAAAGCTGGCTTTTCATCCTCAGTATGTTTTCAAGCATCAAATAGGAGTCCTAGATTTAATTTAGCTCATATACTTAGTGAAAGATTAAAACATCTACTTGTGTAGATTGGCGTGAGATACCTAGTGTAGGCTGGTTTTCTATAGGTCAACGCTGCGCTCTATCCAACCTACAAATCTTCCTCATAGAATAATCAATATCTCCTGAAAATCTGTTGATTAAGTAATAACATCGAGAAACCAAATATTGATTATTCAGCGTGAATATAGAAAATTATAATTTAAAAAAATATATCAAGTGTAAATACTGAAAATCTCCATCAATTCATAAAAAATATATTGATAATTCCAAATTTAAATTTTTAGCTAACCTCGACAAATAACGTAGACAGTTGGTATTTGTTTGTGTAAATTTAGACTTTGGTAACTTCCATAAAAAAGTTATTTTGAGAGGTCTTAAATATCCTCAATAAAAAGAAAAGGAGTTTCAATCGAGTGTCTCAACCATATTCCAAGAAAATAGCGGGTTATGCAGTCTGTTGTATGTCAGCATTAGCTGTGGTGACAGTCTCACAGATGTCTCAAGCAGATGCAGCCTCTATGACTTTCTCAGTCACAGGAACTAACTCAGCATCAAAGAATGCTCTGGCATCATCAGTTGTCTTTGATGACTTACTCAATCCAGGTAAGTTGACAGTGACTCTGACGAACATGAAAAATGTTTCAGTCCCTTCTGATGTTCTTACATCAGTCTTTTGGGACTATGCTGGATCTCCCTTAAACTTATCGTTAATTTCAGCAACAGCTGCAACGGTCACTCAAAACAATCCCTCTACCACTACAAATAATGTAAATCTTCTCAATACTCCTAATGGCAAAGAATGGGCATTTGCATCTACTACCAATTCCGCAGGACTTACTAATGGAGTAACCCAAGACTATGGTTTAGGTACTGCCG
The DNA here is from genome assembly GCF_043099725.1 of Nostoc sp. C110. GTDB lineage: Bacteria > Cyanobacteriota > Cyanobacteriia > Cyanobacteriales > Nostocaceae > Nostoc > Nostoc muscorum_A. The sequence goes on from NZ_CP171148.1 coordinate 322,837, forward strand.
GCTTAGGTATTTTTCAAGGCATTGGTGGACAGCAGCAAGTGAATTACGGCATTATTGACGGCTACAATGCTAATGCAAATTCACCAGTCAAAGGAGGAAGTTTTGTTGACAATTCGGCCACGTTCGTTTTGTCAGGACTGCCCACTAACTTTGATATAAGCAAAATTGGCAGTGTTCGCTTCCAATATGGCACCGCTTTAAGTGAGCCTAGCATTATAAAAGCACAAGGGACTTATTATAGTCCTCCGCCTCCTCCACCTAAAAAAGTACCTGAACCTGAGACAACAGCCGCCCTTGGTTTGTTTGCAGTGGGTGCATTGAAAGTGGTGAGGAAAAAATCTTTAGTAGTAGCCTAAGTGACAGTTTTCTAGCTGTCAGCACTGAGAAACACCAGATACTTCCATAAAAGGAAATACTGTTTTTTTAGAAAATCAAGTGTGCATACCCTATATTCTGTAAAAATTGATTAAGTACAACATGGTGTAAATTAGGCTAATAATGATAAATCGTTGCAAAGCTTGCATTGTTTCTAGGCTTTTCAACGATTTTTCGTTTTGCATAGTTCTGCACAAAAAGCTGGCTAAGTGTAGCGAATCTCGAAGAAACTCAGCGAAACCAATAACTGAATTTAGTTAGACACTTCTGAAAGTAAAGTCAAAACGGCATAGAACACCTACAGCCAGTTGCAACGTTCTAAAATTAAAAAGTATTAAATCAAGTTGAGGACATTATGGCTGCAAAAGTAGAAATTTACACTTGGAGGACTTGCCCGTTTTGTATCCGTGCCAAAAGTTTGCTGAAGAGTAAGGGTGTTGAATTTACAGAATACAGCATTGACGGAGATGAGGCAGCCAGAAATAAAATGGCTCAAAGAGCAAATGGAAGGCGCTCTTTACCGCAAATTTTCATCAATGATGATCATATTGGTGGTTGTGATGACATCCACGCTTTAGACAGTCAAGGCAAGCTAGATGAGCTACTAACTTCCGTGTAAGTCTAGAAGATATTGCACTAGCGACAAGCCACTGCAAATTACACGGCAGTCACTACAACTCTGTTTACGAAATTTTTCTCGCAAAAGTATCTGTCCACAAGATTTTACCCTCCAGTTCCTACTCAGCAGTACAGATGTACATCAATTAGTAAGATCATCAAGAGATAATAATTGAACAACCATTTAATTTCTTGGTGATTGAGGTATAAAGGGTGAAACTGGCTTTTATCATTGATCCGATCCATCTGCTTGACCCGTGTCATGATACCAGCATTGCCCTGATCGAAGCAGCGCAAATCCTGGGACACGAAGTTTGGGTAACTCAAGCAAATCTGCTGAGTGTGGTGGAGGGCAAAGCTTGGGCTGTCCTACAGCGAGTTGAACTTGTACCAGTACAGTTGGTGGAGAGACGCTGGATAGCGGCGAATCCTTGGTATAAATTAAGTGATTCCTCCTTAACTTCTTTAGAGACAATGGATGCCGTATTTATGCGGACAGATCCACCTGTCAATGATTCTTACCTCTATGCCACCTACATTCTGGATTATGTTGACCAAAATAAAACTTTACTGATTAACAGTCCTAGCGGCATTCGAGGGGCAAATGAAAAAATGTATGCCCTCCAGTTTACCAAAGCGATTCCAGAAACGATTGTCAGTGCTGATAAGCAGTTTATTCGGCAATTTGTTGAAGCAAAGGGGGCAACTGTTCTCAAACCACTAGGAAACAAAGCCGGGGAAGGAATTTTATTTTTGCAATCTAGCGATCGCAATTTTAACTCTATTGTCGAACTCAGTACCCTCCAAGGTCGAGTTCCAGTAATGGTACAAACCTATCTACCGGAGGCAAAAGAAGGAGATAAACGCATTATCCTACTCAATGGCGAACCGATTGGTGCGCTCAATCGCCTCTCTAGCGGAAGTGACTTTCGCAATAATATGGCAACTGGTGGTACAGTCGCTCAAACTGAAATTACCCCAAGAGAACATGAAATTTGCACCCAAGTAGCCGAACGCTTACGCCAAGACGGTTTAATTTTTGTGGGTATAGATATTATTGGTGGCTACTTAACTGAAGTTAACGTCACCAGTCCTACGGGAATTCGTGAAATTGATCGTCTAGATGGTACTAACCTTGGTTATCAAGTTATTCAATGGATTGAACAGTCATTGAATTGAAGGAGGCAGGAAGAGTAAATCAGCAGGGGTCAAATCCCCTGCTGATTTGAAGCCACTGAACTAGAGTTAAGTCAAAGTCTTATCTACTACTAAAAAATAGAATTACTTCGGGTGCTTGCGTGGGCAACTCACCCACGCAGCTTTGTTTATACAGAATATAAGTTTAATGAATGGCGGAGGTAGATGTAGCAATGTCTACGACGGGCTACATTTAAGCATTCCTAGTTGGCCAGGTCTTCTGAATTTATTTAGTTCCAAAAGCAAAGCTAGACATGGGAGCCAGTAGAACCCTGCCCAAGTTAATCTTATAAGTAGCTTTAACAAATTTCTTTACCAATTAGCAAAATTAGGGATGGCAACGGATTGCTTATCCCTGCTTTTGGTAAACCCTGAAACTAACAGATTTTATACAGCACTCAGCCTAACCTGAGACTGCTAATTTAATCTAAAATCTCAAATCCAAAATCTTTTAATTCCGTGGTCTTTGTCGGTTTCTCAAGAAGTCAGGTATATCCAATCCAGGTTTTTCTTTTGGTTCTGGAGTTGGAGTTGGAGTTGAACTTGGAGTTGAGGTTGGAGTTGAGGTTGGGGGATTAACTGCGGGTTGTTGTGTTGTTGGCCGCTTGGAGGTATTAGGTGCGACTCGAACGCTAGCTACGCTTTGTTGTACCGCAGCTTGCACTTCACCTGTAAACCCGGTGGCAATTACAGTAATTCTGACCTCACCTTGGAGTCTGTCATCAATTACAGCCCCAAAAATAATATTGGCGTTGGGATCAACTACTTCATAGATTGCTTCTGCGGCTGCATTCACTTCATGTAAAGTAAGATCAGTACCACCTGTAATATTAAAGACAACTCCTCTAGCACCTTCAATAGAACATTCTAGTAATGGTGAAGAAATAGCTGCGATCGCAGCTTCTCTGGCTCTAGATTTTCCAGAACTAACGCCAATACCCATCAATGCCGATCCCGCATCTGCCATCACAGCCCGGACATCAGCAAAGTCAACATTTACCAAACCGGGAATCGTTATGATATCAGAAATACCTTGTACCCCTTGACGCAGCACATCATCTGCATAGCGAAAAGCTTCTTGCACAGGTGTTTGTTCGGGGATCACTTCCAGCAATTTGTTGTTGGGAATAATGATCAGTGTATCTACTCTACTTTTTAGTCCTTCAATCCCTTGTTCCGCTTGGCTGGTGCGGCGGCGACCCTCAAAAACGAATGGACGTGTTACTACACCAACAGTGAGAGCGCCCATTTCTTTGGCTACTTCTGCCACGATTGGGGCTGCACCTGTTCCAGTACCACCGCCCATACCAGCGGTGATAAATACTAGGTCTGCACCCTCTAAAGCTGTAGCAATTTCGTCTCGTGATTCCTCAGCTGCCTTTTGACCAATTGCAGGATTACCACCTGCTCCTAAGCCCCGCGTTAGCTTTTGTCCAATTTGCAATCTACTGGGAGCGCCTGCCAGAGTTAAAGCTTGGGCATCAGTATTGATTGACCAAAACTCTACACCAGAGACATCAGATTCGATCATGCGGTTAACGGCATTGCCACCGCCGCCACCGACACCAATCACTTTGATGTTGGCAACCCGACCAGGAACAATTTCCCCAATGCGGCTATTTTCCGTAAAAATTTTCTTATTATCGTGATTTTGTCCGAAGTTCATCCCAGAGTTATTAAAGGGATTGGTCGAGTTAACTGCCAGAGAAAACCCAGGCTGTCCCGGTGATTGGGAATTTTTATAGGTGAGTCCTTGGTTATTATCAAGTGTCATTGGATTTGTGAGAGGGTAGATAAACGACTTTTCCAGGTGCTATTCACTTAAGAGTCAACTATAGTTTGACACTGCCACAATACTATGGCACTGTTCTTTATTGTTTTCACTACTGCCAAGCCTAACAGAATTGGCGGTATGAAAATTTGCTATGAGATCAGCTTTTAATGCAGCCGATCGCACAGCCAATTCTAGAGAAGTATACCTATATTTATCCAAAAGTGACCTGTATAACTTCAACCAGACATTAATCTCTTCATTCTTCTCATCGGAGAACATAACTTCTAAAGACACACTACAGCGCATCTTATCTGCCTCAATAATATTGTTAATAGGTTTCACCATTGGGGATAATTGCAACTTTAGACACAAAATTTACCTGATACTTACTTATTCTTAAGGTTGAAGTAAGCAAGAATTTACTTGTCAGACTATACCTGATTAATTTGTTGTTTGGGGAGTCTTAATGGACACTTTGTTGGAGCAATAGTCTATCTTACGAGAACCCTCACTAGTGTGGTCAACAAATCAAGATTTCCCTGGAGGTTTCGTAACCCAATTAAGAAATATGGTACAGAATAGTCCAAACTGATTGCCCAAAAGTAGCCTTTACGCAACCTTTGGTAGTACTTTAAGTTACAGATTTGAACTTCAGTAAACTGTCTTTGGAAGTATCCTCAACAGACCAAAGTTATATTGTCAGACATCTTGCACCCTAATGTTAGGGTAACAATTTGAGAGTGTTTTACTCACAAGAGAGATTTCATGATTGATCTTCTCATTCTAATTAGAAGTTAATGCCGATTTTCGCGCAGTTGCTGGAAAACTGAAAATAATAAATATATTTATCAGCATAAAGCTTCTTAATTTACTAAGAGCTATCAATACATTAAACACGCTAGATATTTTTAGGGTTTTTGGGAGTTAATTTTTGATCTTTTTGGTTCATTTGTACTAAGGGAAAATCGGGATTTTTCAGATCAATATACTCTATTTGACCAGAATCGAGTTTCGCTGATAAATGACGCATTTGGGCGAGTACCTTAATTTGTTCAGACAACAGAGTACCTGGAACGCCAAGATGCACATTTCCTAGTTCTGTTTTCAAAATTAAATTCGCTGGATTTTGGCAATCAATTTCCACTACTTTCACAGTACTTTGGCTGATAGCTTGATGAATTTGAGCCCAGTTGAGACAGTATTGTTTGGGCGATCCAATTACTCTGAGATTGGGTAATTTTCTAGTGGGATTCAGTGATGTGTATTTTTCTAAAGGTATCCAGGCCCCACTTGCATCTAGTAAGCCGATTGTGACTTTTTTATTGCCAGTACCCTGATTTGCCCCACTTGCTGTTTGAGTCATTGCGACAGGGACTCGTTCTTGGATTTCGATGTTTAATCCGGGAGGAAACAGGCGACGTCTGACGATCGCTTGGGCAATAGTTGGTTGTTTTTTCAAAGAGTTTGCGATCGCTGCTGGTTCAATCCGCCACAAAGATTGGGGGTAAGATAGCACTAATAGGGATTGAGTTGTCTCATCTGACAGTAATTGATTGCCTGATTTCATCACTACTTGTTTGGGAGTTTTTAACACCCATACTGGTTGAACTGCTACCCACAGCAATCCACCCGCCAAACCGGTAATGGCAAAGGTTCGCCAAATAGCTTGAATAATTCTCATCTGCCGTCGCCGACGTAATTTTTTACGACGCTGGGCAAGATCCGTGCGGGAAACTGATATTATGCCAGCCATTCAAACCCCTTTCTAGTTACAATCCAAATTCCTTGACGCGCTTGTATCATTATTAATTTCAGTAAACACTGTCGGCATCTGTTAGCCGCTCTCCTCAAGACTTTTTTTATTTTTAGTAACACTTTACAGTAAGTACACAACGAACGTAGTCTCTAGTCATCCTTCCTATTAAAGTTTCCGGTGTCCATTCTTAACTCACTGTTGTCTTTTTGACAAGGGACATAAAACATTTTGTCTTTAAAGATTACAAAATCTTAATTTAAATATTTCTGATTTTGTTTTATTGACAAATAGAATGTGAAGTGATAAATAAGTCTTCCTTTGTCTCTGTATAGATTGCTATAATTCATACTAGTCATGTCTCATCAACTATACAAACAGGGAATAATATAATCGAGTAGCTTTTTTTACTGATTAACTCCGTCATCAAGGTTTGTGTCAGGTTAAAGAAAAGCTATGAGATTGTCAAAACCTCAATAGTAGGTGTAAAAAGGACAGATATGTTTAAGGTTATTAGGGTCAATTAAATCTCTATCATACTACTGACAGATACTGACAGTGATCCTGTAATAAGTGCTGTCTTTTGCAAGACACTACCAACTTGCGAATTAATTGTGTGCCTACATCAAAGTTAGAGATTGTTTGTATAAAAAATACGAGTTAACTGCATCTACACACGCGTCTACATACACCTATACATACATGAAAACGACATTCAATTTGTCACGTTTTTATAAAGCATGTAATCCAAGCTACACGCTTAATATAAGCAACGTGCTAGATCGCCAGTATTACATAGATTTTGCTGATGTCCGTGGTTGTAAGATTGTCGAAGAATTGCAACGGACTATAGTTCGGATTTCTCCTGATGAGCCAACCTGTCAGTTATTTACGGGTCACATTGGCTGCGGTAAATCAACGGAATTGCAGCGCCTCAAAACAGAACTAGAATTGGCAGGATTTCATGTGGTTTATTTTGAGTCCAGTCAAGACTTAGACATGGCGGATATTGATATCAGCGATATTTTGCTGAGTGTAGCCCGTCAAGTCAGTGCCAGTTTAGAAGGCATTAACATCAAACTCAAAGGTGGTTACTTTAGCAATTTGTTTAAAGAAGTAGGCGATTTTCTACAAAGCCCCATAGAGCTTTCTGGACAAGCAGAATTATCCTTGGGTATTGCCAAAATTACCGCCAAAACCAAAGATAGCACTCAGATGCGGAATCAACTGAGGCAATATTTGGAACCACGTACCAATAGTATTTTGCAAGCGATTAACGAAGAAATTTTAGAAAGGGCTATTGAACAGTTAAAGCTGCGGGGTCAAAAAGGACTGGTAGTGATCGTAGATAATTTGGATCGAGTCGATATGCGTCCCTTAGCATCGGGGCGATCGCAACCAGAATATCTCTTTATCGACCGAGGCGAACAGCTACGCCGACTCAAATGCCATCTAGTTTACACAATTCCCCTAACACTAATTTTCTCCAATGAGTATGAAACACTAAAAAATCGCCTGGGGGGAGGTATTGCACCAAAAGTACTGCCGATGGTGTTAGTGCGGCAAAGAGATGGCAGTGATTACGAACCAGGAATGTCACTAGTACGCCAGTTAGTCTTAGCAAGAGCTTTTCCAGAAGTTTCTTTGAATGAAAGGCTTTTATTAATTACAGAATTATTCGATCATTCCCAAACCTTGGATCGGATATGTCGCGTTAGCGGTGGCCACATTCGTAACTTATTGGGTTTACTTTATAGCTGCCTGCAACGACAAGATCCACCTTTTTCTAGAGAATGCTTAGAAGCTGTGATTAAAGACTACCGAGACGATCTGCTATTAGCTATTGATGAATCCCAGTGGGAATTATTGTTTGAAGTAGTGCAACAACAGAGAGTTAAAGGTGAGTCTGACTATCAAAGCTTATTACGAAGTATGTATTTGTTCGAATATCGTGACCCTCTGGGGCGCTGGTTTGGCATCAGTCCAGCCCTAGCAGAAACAGAAAAAGTTTTAGCTTGGCAACAAAACAAGTAATAGTGCTGGGTCAGTTAATAGTCATTAGTCCTTTGTCCTTGGCCATTGGACTAATAACTAATGCCCAATGCCCAATGCCCCATGCCCAATGCCCAATGCCCAATAACAAATGACTACTGACAAGCAGCTACACGTCTCCACAAAAGAAAATCAGCATACATTGCAAAGACTGATTAGAGCGATCGCACTTTCTGAAGGTCAATTTGCCCTAATTTTAGTTCGGTGTAACTATGGGCAATTGCGTGAGCAAATGTTAGAAAATATTCGCTCCATCACCAAAGATACTTATATCAGAGAAATCGTCCTCAATTCGTCAACAACTTCCTTACACAACACAATAGTCACAGAACTATCCTTAGATAATCCTGCTGTCCTCACAGACTCTTTGCCAGCTGCTGTTATGGTTTTTGGTATTGAGTCAGCAATCGACCTAGAAAACTTACTTACAGGCATTAACCAAGCGCGAGATATATATGCCGCAACTTTTCCATTTCCAGTAGTGTTGTGGCTACAAGATGAAGTTGCATCATTGTTGTCCAGATTAGCACCTGATTTTAAAAGTTGGGCTGCAACTACGATTAAATTTGAAATGGCAAAAGCAGATTTAATTGCTTTGATTCATCAAGAAGCAGAATCTCTATTTGCCAAAGTTTTAGAAGCAGGTGCTGAAACATTTTTATCTAATGCCTCCCTAGATTTAGATCCTAAGTCTCAACACCGCCACGAAATAGAATCAGCCCGTAATGATTTGCTGCGTCTATATGGTGTTCAATTAACACCAGGATTAGAAGCTAGTTTAGAATTTGTGTTAGGACGAGATAAATATGCCAACGATCAAATTAATGGTGCTTTAGGCAATTATCAAAGAAGTCTAGCATTATGGCAGCAGGAAACGAAGAGAGTAGCTGAGTTGGAGAGTAATTCTTCTTTACCTCTCTCATGTCCTCACCCTACTCCTTCGTCTTTACTCAAGCAAGCAATAGTACTATTCCACTTAGGGCTGTGTTATCACCGCATGGCAGACCTACACAATAATAGTAATAGTAGGTATTGTGAACATGCTCTCTTGTGGTTTAAACAATGCCTGGACGTATTGGAGGAGGTACAAAGAGAAGACTTAGTTGCTAAATTTATTTTGCCTGCTTGTGAAATGCTGCAACGTTTACAAGCTTGGGACGACTTAAAAAAATTAGCTCAAAAGTCATTACTTCTAAATAAAACCTATGGAACTCCTGCACAAATTGCTCAAAATTATGGTTTTTTGGCAAATGTAGCAATTTCAGAGTCGAATTGGGTACTAGCTCATGAATTTGCGAATGCAGCACTTTCTATTTCCGAAGAAGCAACAGAAGTTTCTCTGCGAGATGCTTTGCGAACACGACGACAAGAAAGTTGGTATCTTCTGTTGCTTGCACGTACACAGCGACATCTAGGTGAATCAGAAGAAGCGATAAATAACCTAGAATGGGCGAGGGTAGTTTGTGAGCTACAACATCAGCCATCACTATATTTAGAGATTTTAGAGGAACTGCGATCGCTTTACTTTTTTGAGCGTCATAACTATACAGAAGCCTTTAAACTCAAGCAAGAAAAAATTCAGATAGAACATCAGTATGGGTTTCGCGCCTTCATTGGCGCAAGTCAGTTACAGCCGCAACGATCTAGAATTAACCCAGCATTGGAACCTCAAAAAATACCGTTTATTCCTGAAGGAGTTGCCCAAGAAATATCAGCTTCAGGACGACAGCAAGATGTCAATCGTTTGATTGAAAGAATTAGTCGTGCTGACTATAAACTTACAGTAATTTATGGGCCATCAGGCGTAGGTAAAAGTTCAATTCTCAAAGCTGGTTTAGTCCCAGCTCTGACAGGAAAAGTTATCGGAGAGCGCATTCCTATACCTATTGTTTTGTCTGTTTATACTGATTGGCTCACAGTCTTAATAAGCAGTCTCAACCAAGCACTGGCATACACAGGAATATCAGTTAATCCTGACTCTACATTCAATATACTGTTAGAAAAAATTCGTTTAGCAACCGAGCGCAACTATACAATAATTATCATATTAGACCAGTTTGAAGAATTGTTTTTTATTAGTAATCCTTCTACACAAAGAATTGAATTTTATCAATTCTTTAGTGAATGTTTAAATATTTCATTTGTAAAAATAATTCTTTCGTTAAGAGAAGATTACTTGCATCATTTATTAGAATTTGAACGATTGAGCCAAAAAAATAGTATTGGACTATATGATTTAGGTATAATTAATAAAAATATTCTCGATAAGGACATTCGCTACTATCTAGGAAAATTCTCTAGTCAGGATGCTAACGCTATAATTCACAGTCTTACTCAACGTTCTCATTATGAACTGAGTGATGAATTAATTAACCGATTAGTTCAGGATTTGACAGGAGAACTAGATGAAGTACATCCAATTGAATTACAAATAGTTGGCGCTCAACTACAAATAGAAAATATTACTACCCTTGGACAATACAAGCTTTGCGGCGGCTCGGCAAAATTGGTTGAACGCTGGCTAGGGGAAGTGATCAAAGACTGCGGCCCAGAGAATGAAGAGTTAAGTTGGAAATTATTATTTGAGTTTACTGATGAAAAAGGGACGCGACCTTTAAAAACTAAAGCTGATTTAGCGGCTGCATTAATTAATAACCATGATATAGAAACAATATCAAGCTTTAACACAATTGGGGAACTGATTTTAGAAATATTGGTGGGTTCAGGTTTGGTGTTGCGAGTCAGAGAAGAATTAGGCGATCGCTACCAGCTAGTTCATGATTATTTAGTTGAACCAATTCGCCAAAAAAACAACTATGGTATGCTCGCCGAGTTTGAAAAAATCAAACTCGAAAAAATTAGAGCAGAAGTAGCCCAACAACTGAGTCAAAAGCAACTCAATTTGGTGTTGCAACGGCGACTGCGAGAAGCACGGTTTGTAGGTGTAGTGCTGGCAATCATGGGGGGAACAATAGCAACATTATGGTGGCAAGCCAACTTGCAAAAAACAGCAGCAATTCACCAGACTCTACGAGCTGAACGCAGTGAAACCAACTTGAGGATTAGTGGAATCACAGCTGCTAGCGAAGCTCTATTTGCGTCTAATAAAGAGTTTGATGCTTTATTAGAAAGTTTGCGAGCTTGGAGAGAACTGAAACAGGCAGATGGAGTGCAACCAGATACCCGAATGCGGGTGGTAACAGCCCTGCAACAGGCGGTTTATGGGGTGACAGAAGTCAACCGCTTAGAAGGGCACACTGATATTGTCTGGGGAGTAATTTTCAGCCCAGATGGTCAAACCCTAGCATCAGGTAGCCGAGATCAGACTGTGAAAATTTGGCATCCTGATGGTAGTTTACGCCAAACCCTCAAAGGTCACACTGATGCTGTTACCTGTGTAAGCTTCAGCCCAGATGGTCAAACTCTAGCCTCCGCCAGCCTCGACAAAACAGTACAAATCTGGAGTAAAAACCCGGTTACAGGTGAATTTGATCCCAAGCCATATAAAACCCTGAAAGGACATAAAGATTGGGTTTATAGCGTTAATTTCAGTCCTGATGGCGAGTTGTTAGCTACTGCCAGTAAGGATACAACCATAAAACTCTGGCGCAAAGACGGTACATTAGTAAAAACCCTGAGAGGACATCGAGGGTGGGTTAACTGGGTAAACTTTAGTCCCGATGGTCAATTAATCGCTTCGTCCAGCGATGACAAGACAGTGAAAATCTGGCGACGGGATGGTAGCCTGGTTACAACTTTGCAGGGACATCAGCAGGGTGTGACTGTATCTGTTTTCAGCCCCGACGGTAAATTTTTAGCTTCAGCAGGTCGAGATAAGACAGTGAAACTTTGGCGGCGCGAAAATAACAACACTAAAGGCAGTTTTGACTTTCGTCTCTACAAAAATTTACGACAGCATAGCAGTACAGTATGGAGTTTGAGCTTTAGTTCCGATAGTAAAAAGTTAGCTTCCGCAGGTGAAGACAATACCATAAACCTCTGGAGTGTAACTGGTACTTTACTCAAAACCTTCAAAGGACACAGTGATGCTGTTGTTACTATCGCTTTCAGTCCAAATAACCAATTGCTGGCTTCAGGAAGTTTCGACAAAAGCGTGAAACTATGGAGTTTAAATGCCCCAACACCGCCTACTCTTCAAGGGCATCAAGATCGAGTTTTGAGCGTTACTTGGAGTCCCAACGGTCAGATGCTGGCTTCTGGTAGTAGCGATCGCACTGTAAAACTCTGGAAGAAATACACTAGTAATGGCGAGTTCAAAACTCGACTTTACAAAACTTTAATGGGGCACACAAGTAAAGTTCCTAGTGTCAGTTTTGACCCCAAAGGTAAAATGCTGGCTTCAGGAAGTTATGACAAAACCGTGAAACTTTGGCGGCTTGACGGTACTTTAATCATGACTCTTCACGGACATAGCGATAGTGTGATGAGCGTGAATTTCAGTCCTGATGGTCAGTTTTTGGCATCAGCTAGCAAAGATAAAACTGTGAAACTTTGGAATCGTCAAGGTAAGTTACTCAAAACCTTAGTGGGGCATCAAGGTTGGGTAAATAGCGTAAATTTCAGCCCTGATAGTCAGATTTTAGCCTCTGCCAGTGATGACCAAACTGTAAAACTGTGGAACCGTGAAGGGAAATTGCTCAAAACTTTTTCGCCCCATGACAGTTGGGTGTTAGGTGTCAGCTTTAGTCCCACTGATGAGTTGCTGGCTTCTGCCAGTTGGGATAACACAGTAAAACTGTGGCGACGGGATGGTACGTTGTTAAAAACCTTATTAAAGGGGTATAGCGATAGCGTCAACGCTGTAACTTTCAGTCCCAATGGTGAATTGCTTGCCGCTGCTAGTTGGGATAGTACAGTGAAACTTTGGAGTCATGAAGGCAAATTAATTAAAAGCCTGAATGGGCATCGTGCCCCAGTGTTAAGTGTCAGTTTTAGCCCAGATGGTCAAACACTAGCATCAGCTAGTGATGACAACACGATAATTCTGTGGAATTTAAACCTTGACGATCTGCTTGTTCGTGGTTGCGACTGGGTGGGTGATTACCTCAAGCACAACCGTAATCTTGAGGAGCGCGATCGCTTTCTTTGTAATGGCATACCCACTAAAAACTCTTTTTAATTATGAATTAAGTTGAAGCCTCAATGAGCAACCGCTCTTGGTTTAGCGGTTGATGAGGCGATCGGGGTTGTTAATTCAGACGTAGAAAATAATTTTCGAGTTAATCAGCAAAGGAGCGATCGCTCTCTAAAACTTCACGACTATTTTCTGGGGGAGCCTCTTGTGGCAAATTCGCTAGAAAAGCTTGTAGTCTCATACGCTCGATATAAGGCCAGCCTCCCTCAGACTCAATATCTTTCAGGAGTGAGTAAAGTTGCCGACGGTTAACAGGCAAACTCTCTTGAAAAACCCCATCTCGGATCTCTCTGTGTAACTGTTCCAATTGCCTAAGCAAAGCCAAAAGAGCTACAGTCTCACCTTCACAACCCTGCACGGCATCATACACCACAGTTGCGATCGCTTGCAGTTTACAGGACAACTCCCCTGATTCCAGATTTTTGTTATGGTTCATGCCAACTTTTCCGTATAAATGAGACCAACTCAAATTTACCGGAGATTTTTAATTTTCCCTAGTTTGCCAGTACTTACTCTAGAGATTGAGCCCAGAAAATAAAGCTACTGTAGTCTTTTAGATGGTTTTTTGCTAGACTCACCGCCTTTGCTCTTCCCTGCACTTACCTAAGTAAGGGTTGAATATAACTAGATTTGTATCTTTATTAAAAGCAATTGCGATCGCTCCTAAAAGAGCGTAGTAACCTTTAGCATAGCCTCCACATCAGCTAGATGCGATCGGAACGAGACTTTGTTAATTAAGAGTACTTTGATTTTGAGTTAAAAAAAATCGTATGATCTGGCTAATTTACCCATCAAACAATGGGCTGTATGTAGTAGCGTCACATACATGATACAAAAAGACTTGGGCGACGCTGCTTTTGCAATTGGCAAAAGCAAAGTGCAAAGCAGACAACTCTCTTCGCACTCTTTGAGGCAAGCACTTATGCTGCTCTGTGTAGCGCTTACTCATCCCCCCGCCCAACTCTAACAAATGCCACCAACAGTAAAACTGCTGGTTTTTTGCCCCCTAGTTACACACATCCAAATAAGGATACAGTGTGCTACTTATTCTGGGGTTTACTCCCCAAGCTCAAGAGAACGACACGTTTAACTACGTTTAGCAGAGAAAAGTTTGACTGGCGACTTCCAGCCTATACGCCCTGACATTTGTTTCAATTCTGGTAATCAGAGCAACCCAGTGTCAGTTCGAAGATGGCTTTTCGTCAGAAATCAAAGCTTCGATGCAGTTTTACAACTTAGATATTAATTTTTGAGATTGAGGTTGACCATGAGGTATCGCGCTTTAATTGTTGCATTTTTGGCTTTGTGCCTGGGACTAATAACTGCTTGTAGTGATGCTCCTGCTACTAGTAGTAGAGATGTACTTACTTACGACCAAATTCGTGGCACTGGCTTGGCGAACAAATGCCCCCAACTAGCAGAAACAAGCCGTGGCTCCATTCCCATTGATTCTAGCCAGTCTTATGCCATCAAAGAACTTTGCTTAGAACCAACTAGCTTTTTCATCAAAGAAGAACCTGCTAATAAACGCCAAGAAGCAGAATTTGTTGCTGGCAAATTGTTGACTAGATACACTTCCACTATTGACCAGGTGCAAGGCAACCTAAAAATCAACTCAGATAATAGCTTGACCTTTGAGGAAACTGATGGTCTTGACTTCCAAGCCATCACCGTACAACTTCCTGGCGGTGAGCGAGTACCTTTCCTCTTCACCATCAAAAACTTGGTTGCTCAAACCCAACCCAGTTTGAGCAGTATTAACACCTCTACGGACTTTGAAGGCACTTTCAAAGTTCCTTCCTATCGTGGTGCTGCCTTCCTAGATCCCAAAGGTCGTGGTGTCGTCAGTGGCTACGATAATGCCGTAGCTCTCCCCGCTCAAGCGGATGATGAAGAACTTACCCGCACTAACGTCAAGCGTGCTGAAAATCTTAACGGAAAGATTTCTCTGCAAATCGCTAAAGTTGATAGTTCTAGTGGTGAAATTGCTGGTACTTTCGAGAGCGAACAGCCATCTGATACAGACTTAGGTGCTGGCGAACCGAAAGAAGTCAAGATTCGCGGTCTATTTTTTGCACGGGTTGAATCGACTCGTAGCTAAATTCTCTAGAGTTTAGATAACTGACCTGGCATTCAGAACTACAATTCTGTAAACATCAGGTTTGATCGCAAAAGTTAACTTCTTTGCCCACATTTTCAGGGCTGTTTCATTCCTATAAAAGCCTTACAGAGACTAAAAGAGACAAGAGAAGAATTTCTCCTTCCCTTGTCCCCAGTTTTTCAAGAGGCTTTGAAAGAATGAAACAGCCCTGCCTTTTTTGAGGGTGGTACATAGATTTCTGACAAAGAGGGAGAAAGCTGAAAGCCTAATATGCTTGGGTTAGTGATATTTTGCCGCGCAATATCTTCCCAGTACAAAAAAGATCAATCTCGCATTTTGTTGTATTTGCTTGCGTAAATATACATACTATTTTTCAAATATTATTAGTTATTTTTAATTGTTAGCTGAATTTCGGTTGAATGGACAGGTAATTTTACTGTAAATCAAACTTTTACTATCTAATAAAATTTTGACTATTGTTGTTTTGTTTTTGGAAATTAGCTTCACCATTAATTAATTAAAGTTACGTACAATCTCGGTTTGAGATTTAGTGATTAATTTTATATTTTATTTCTATGTAGTTCTAAAAATAGCTACAAATTATCCCAAAGATAAATAACAAACTAAATATCAACTTCACCCATTTAAATTTTGCGCGGTTGTCAAGTAATTCTATTGGGATTTTGCCTAAAAAAAGTTGTTAATCCCATAGTAATTGCTATTACATATAGCGCGATATTCTGTTTAATATCGCACAATCGCAACTGAATTTAAAAGTGAGTAATTGATTGTTAATTTACTCAATAAGCACGGTGCTATGCCTACCACAGTCACCAATGAACTAAAACATGAAATTTGGCAGTTGTTGCGAGAATATCAGCAATCTCGGTCAGAAAATGTTCGCAATAAACTGGTAAAACTCAATTTTGGACTTGTGAGAAAAGAAGCTCACTACTGGACGAATCAATGTCATGAAACCTACGATGATTTGCTCCAGGTTGGATGTTTAGGTTTAATCAGAGCGATTGAAAAATTTGAACTTTCCAAGGGACATGCCTTTAGTTCCTATGCTCTTCCTTATATTCGGGGTGAAATTCAACACTATCTCCGAGATAAAGGTGTCACCGTGCGAATTCCTCGGAAGTGGTTAGCACTCCAACAGCAAGCAATAGGAGTGTCACGTTCTTGGCGTGAAAAGCACAATCGCCAACCAACAGATACCGAATTAGCAACAGCGCTAGAAATTTCTCCAAACGAATGGCAAGAAATTAAGTTAGCGTGGATAAATCGCGCTCCCTTGAGTCTTGATGTGCCAATCCAAGATGGAGAAGAAGGTTCTACTTGTTTGGGAGAATTGGTTCCTGATCCTCACTATCGCAGCTTTCAATTGGCACAAGAAGACCAACTTCGCTTGCAACAAGCATTGGTTCAACTCGAACAACGCACCCGTGATGTCTTGGAATGCGTATTTTTACAAGATTTGACACAAAAACAAGTTGCAGAACATCTCGGGATAAGTGTCGTGACAGTTTCCCGTAGAGTCAAGAAAGGTCTGGATTTGATGAAACAGCTTATGGGTGTAGCAGACGATTAACTGCAAATAAACTAAATCCGCAGTTATGCTGGGCTGTTAGTGTTAAAAATAACCCTTGAAATGTAAAAAATTAGGTTATAAAGGTAACATACTTTGCCTTTGATACAAATTTTAGGCATGTATATTTCCATTTTTCAATTTTTCAATGGCTTTTGAGAACAGCTCATGGGCAGAAATTCAAAAATTACAATTGCAGCTATTTTAACCTTAGCGATCGCTGGATGTGCTTCTGAAGATACACAACAAGCTGTCAATCCTGCGCCGATTCCTAAAATAGTAGCAAAGTCCCCACCAACGGCTCAATCCTTTAAGAATCCAGTGATACCTGCCAAACAGGTTTCACAAGTTACTCCTGCATCTGTTAACTTGATTCAATCCACTAATCCTACAGAGCGGGCACCGTTAATTCTAGTATCAAAAGATCGGACTGACCCGTTTGCCCAAATTTTTGGACAGACGGTTTCGGGAATGCCTAAAACATCCGGGACTGGAAAACCTGTTCCTATCTTGCCTAAGCTACCGACTGCATCGCTAGCAGGGCGAAAACTTTCAACACCTCGCATAGCTTTAAATCAGAAGAAAAATATTGCTTCTGTACCAAAAAAAGTTAATTCTACTTTGACTTCAGTCTTACCTAAGGTTTTGCCTCAAGTTGTCCCCAACCCGACTTTAGTATCTGTATTGCCACCAGCAGCACAACCTGAGTTAGCAAGAGCAGTTATTGTGACTGGTGTGGTTCTAATTAGTAAGGAACCGCAGGCAATTATCAAAGTACCAGATGAGCCGACGAGTCGCTATGTGCAAGCGGGACAGCGATTAGCAAATGGCGTACTGATTAAACGGATTGAAATGAATGGAGGCTCTAACCCGATTGTAATTCTCGAACAATTTGGTATCGAAGTTGCCAAAATGGTAGGGGAAGGGCCTGTCAACTCAACACCATCAGCTACATCTGCTAATGGCAATCCTATTTCAGTGGCAACGCCCTCCTCAAATCCTCTTAATGTTGGAGCTTCATAGAGATGGAGACTAAGGAAAAAATTGAATTCGCTGGTTGTCCTTTAGCTGTCTATAGAGAGATAGCAGCTCATTTACGTCAAGTTGAAGGGGTAGAAGTGGATTTAATTCCCCAATCATCCCAACAGTTTGATTACAATCAAAGTCAAATTGATGGTTTGTCCATTTCGTGGACAGCGAATTCTGGCTCACAAAGTCGGCAACAAGTTAAGCAAATTTTGGCTTACTATCAAAATCGCTATATAAATCCTATTTGATTTGTGAAAATTCAAGCCTCACATTCCCGACTTTTTAGAGAAGTCGGGAATTTTGTTGTTTATAAATGACCGAGTAGGACTATGGTGTATGACGACTTAATACCAATTATTTATTAAACTGCACAAAACCAAACTTGGTGAAACTTGAGAATTTTGCCCCTTGTTTGGGAGCAACCTCAGAGAGAATCTGTATTAGTACTGAGGTAATGGCTGAAGGATGTTGAGCTAGCAGAAAAATGTAATGATTTGGTAAAAATCCTGTCTGGGGGTATGACACGACAGTTGCAGATTGCGAGAGCCTTATTGCATCAACCGCAAATTCTGTTTTTGGATGAACCAACGATAGAACTAGACCCCCAAACCAGGCGAAGTCTCTAGGAAATTATTCGGTATTTAAATAAACAAGGAGACGATGCTACTGACGACCCGTTATATGGATGAGGTTGAATTTTTGTGCGATGCTTTTTGCTTTACCAAGCGAGGACACATCGGTATTATGGATAGCGATAGGCTGATTTATTTGGGAACTTTACAACAGCTCTGTTCTGTTAACGGAAAAGGTTTGTGATGAAGCAATTGGGTGTGCCTGAAGTGGGAAATGATCGCGTCCGTTTTTCCCATTTTTGGAAGCAGTAAATATCTACTTAAACGAATAGCCCGATAAAACCGGAATGGTGGTGCATCCCTCTAATCTGGAAGATATTTTTGTGGAATTAACGGGACGCTAGTTAGATTAACCTCATCCTCCTAACTGCCGCAGCATAGCTTCTACTCTGTCCACTCCTTGTAAGTCATTGCGCCGCTTGTACAAGTCGCGGGCTTTTTGAAGCAAGCTGTTGGCTTGTTTGGTTTGTCGTCGCTGTTTATACATCGAACCCATCAACTCATAAGTCTGGGCGTTGTTTTTATCCAAATCTATTGCTTGTTGATATGCCCAAGTAGCAGCATTATAGTCTCCCATACGAGATTGGGTCACAGCTAATCCTAAATAGGCGTTAACGTTATTACGGTTTAGCTGTATGGCCCGACGGTAGCCTTCTTTTGCCCCAGCGGTGTCTCCCAAATTGGCTTTGATGTAACCCACAGCGTAATAAAAATCACTGTTGTTAGGGTTGATGGCGATCGCACGACGATAAGAAGTTAGTGCTGCCTGGTAATTTCCTTGTTGAGCGTATAGGTAGCCAATACCTGAATGGATTTTAGCATTTTTGGGATCTAGATTAGCTGCTTGCTGATAAACTGCGATCGCACCACCATAATCGCCACTATCTACTAACCTCCGTCCTTCTTCTAGTAGTTGCTTTAATTGTGGGTTTTTGGCTTGCGCCACTAATACCTGAGCTTGAGCTACTGAAGGTATGGTGAAGGCAAAACATCCTAGTAACACCACACTAAACACGAATGATGTTGGTTTGTACACAGTAAATTTCCTGAAATTTTAGAGGACTTTTTTCTTGTACATTAAAACAAAAATATGGATTTTTGAAAACTGTATTTATTCGTATGAATTTAGATATTAATAGTTCATTCACTGTTCCTTTACATTCAGCACTCCATAAGAGAGTTTTGACTGAAGGATGAGTATAAGCTATCAAAGATCAAATGAAGTTATCCTATATAAAACAGTACAACAGCAAAACGACACCTTTTTTAATCGGTATTTATACGCATCTTCTAAAAAATATCAATAGGCACTTAACTTAATCCTATATCTTGATAGGTCAAGCTTACAGGGTTTGGTATTCATTGATGTTTATTATTTAATTTAATAATTTGCTGACTCTGTATATAATTTTTAGTCTTTTATACTACCTTTTTAGAAGTCATCATCCCGGCATCAACATCCTTTTATGGTCATTACACGGTAAGATAAATTTAATCAGTCAAATGTTCCTTTAAGTCCTAGTTTCTGGTGAGGACAATACTAAAGCTGAAAGCGCAATCTCAAGTTGTGTGAGAAGATGTTTATTCAACCTCTATTTGGTAATCAAAGTTACATTTTTTCACACATTTGGATAAACATCTGAATAATCAATATGTATATTATCTAGGAGGTTAATTTATGATTATAACTACTACTGATGTAATTCAAGGAGCCGTAATTGAGTCATATTTAGGCATTGTGACAGCCGAAGTAGTCTACGGCAGCAATTTCTTACGGGATTTTTTGGCTGGTATTCGCGATATTATCGGTGGACGCACTGCTAGCTATGAGCGTCTATTTGAGCAGGGTCAACGCAAGGCATTAGAAGAATTAGAACAACGGGCACAACGTTTAGGAGCAAATGCTGTAATCGGGATTGAAATTGATACTGGCACAATCAATCTTGACCAATCAGGAGTTCTTTTGCTGATTACTGCCACAGGCACTGCTGTAAGAATGCGTTAGTTTTTATTGGCTATCTAAAATATTTTGTTAGGAATTTAATAAGTATTACAAGCTTTTTTACTAAATTAAAGCTCCAGTCAGATAGATTGTTTTATTATGTCAGAAAATAAGTGTATTTTAATTTAAGTATTTTCCTGAAAAAGTTCTAAAAAATTATTAAAAAATAAATCCTCACTTATGGGATTAAATATTGTTAAATAAATTTGAATTTTATTACTAAAGATAGATTAAATAAGTATTTCTATTGATAGATAGAAAATTATATGATTTAGCTATTTAATTTTAAGCATAAACATGAATATACCTGAGATAAAGTTTGCGGAAACAGTACTGGAGAACATAAGCTATGTCATACGTAAATCGGACAGGTAATGAAGTTATTTCTACTGACCCTGTGGTAGCAGGGCGAGTAGCCGAGTATCACGACCTTGTTCGCTGGGGGCCGATTATTTCGGGTTTACTAGTATCTTTAGCTACTCAACTAATTTTAAGCGCTATAATTGGTGCGGTTGCAGCAGGCACAGTTGAAGGTTCAGGTGCGCCCAGATCAATTGCTCCTAACGCTGCAGGTAATGCGGGACTTTGGTCAACTATCGCTTTGCTAATATCCTTATTTACTGGTGGTTGGGTTACAGCCCGTGCTTGTGGGCCAATGAACCGTAATACCGCTCTTCTTAATGGTGCAATTCTTTGGGCAACGACTTTGGCCGTTAGCTCATGGTTGCTAGCAAGTGGAGTATCTGGGGCTTTTGGTGTTGCTGCTTCTAACGCTGGGGAAGTTATAAACCAGGTACAACAGCAAGGTGGTGTTAACGTACCACAAGCAAATATAAGTGCCCAACAAGCTCGTGATGCGGCTGCTAATTTGCGTTCGGGACTATGGTGGTTTGTGTTTGGTTCTTTGTTGGGTTTAATAGCCTCAATGATTGGAGCCGTAACTGGAGCTCGTAGTCCTAGGGCTAACAGTTACAATCCTTAAATAGTTGTTCGATAAACAAAATGTTATCAACTTTAAAAGCACTTTTTTTAAGGTGCTTTTTGTGTATTATTTAAGACTGGCATTTGTAGCATTCAATTAATTCTATTTTAACCAGATGTTTTTTCTCAAAAAGGAATTCATTATTTCACTATTTTTTACATACTAACTTTATAAGTAAATAGCAACTTTAGTTGTATATCCGAAGTGTAATATCAGTATGCGATGTTTCTTACTAAAGGAGCATGAATCTGTAATATTTGAGTAGCTAAATTAAAAAAGTCAATGTATTAATACAAAACCGAGATAGGGTTTTGACTTGCTAAAAAAGCAAGAGTTTTAGTTAATTAAAAGGAGTACTATCATGGCAGACACAAGCAAACGTGGTTTTGCTTCAATGGATGATGACAAGCAAAGGGAAATAGCAAGTAAGGGCGGACAAGCTGCCCATGAAAAGGGTACTGCCCATGAGTTTACATCTGAAGAAGCTCGTGAGGCTGGACACAAAGGTGGTGAAGCTGTGAGTCAAGATAGAGAACACATGGCTGAAATTGGCCGTGAGGGTGGCAAGAAATCTCACAGTGGCGGTCGTAATCAAGATAGTGATGATGCTGATAGTGAAGAAAAAGGTACCCAAGGAGGCACGTCAGAACAACATGCTGAGGCTGGGCGGCAAAGTCACAAAAATAAATAGACTCATCGCCTAGCATTTAAAAGATTCTCACTTTAGTATTGGGGTTTAGGACAATTTCCAACATATCCTATCTGTTAATATCCCGCTTCTAAGCAACAATAATGTTTTTTAGAAGCGGGATATTGTGTATGAATCTTTTTTCAAAACCAATGAAATGCAAATACTACTACAGATCACCATTTAAGATATGAACCTTCAATGCCCTCTTCACGGCGGATTTTACCATCTTTTTCAAACCAGGCTATTATTTGCTGTGCTGTCAAATCTTCAATAACAACACCATATTCTTGGGCGATATGTTTCAACAGCTTAAGTGATGAAATTGTCAATCTTGTTAAAAACTTTTCTGGGGAAGACAACAACGCTGCGTCTACTTTTGCTGACTCTTCCAGAGTTAAAAATTGTGCTGATGGTTGCTGTGTTGGTACATCCATAAACGCTATCTCAAATTTAGTTGATTATTAAAGAGGGAGTAGTAGTTTTCACAAATGACTAATGACGAACTTGTACTAAATAGCCACAACGATGTTCGCCATCAATAATCCAGTGAGTGCGCTCTACGGTACAATCTGGTAATACGGCAGCAAACATTTCTAATTCGTGGCCACAGATACTCGGAAAAGATTCGGCAACGTTAGAAATTGCACAGTTATGCTCCATTAAGATAAAGCGATCGCACTCAAAGGAGTCATTTACATCAACAGCGTGATACTCAGCCATGAAGCCTTCCGCTTTTCTCAACTCTACTAAGTTGGCTACACGTTCTCGCAGTGAACCGTTACCCACGCGATCGCGGTATTCTTTGGCTTTACGCTGCCACTGTTTCTCTAAAATCGATTTAAATTGGTCGTGTCCTACCGTTTCGGCTAAGGTGTCTAGCAACGAAACCGCAAAATTTCCGTGCCCATCACCAAAGCGATCGCTCATTGTTCGATGCAAGCGATCACGCCCCTGACGACTCAATTCATAAAGATGCTGCGGTCGCCCCATCCCCGCCGCCTGCACTGATGTCGAATACAAAACTAGCTCCTCCGTCTCCAAATCTTTGAGATGGCGACGAATAGCTTGGGGGGTAACGTCTAAAACTTCAGCTAGCTCCAAAGCCGTTGCTTTTTCGTGTTTGTGCAGATACTCAAGGATATCTTGCTTGGTTGAGGACTGGTGGGTAGTCGCCATCTTCATGTGGTGCGAGACATTCAGCGAACGTCCCAAAAATTTTTTTGAAAATTTGACTTTGACAACATTGTTGTTGTTAATTTAGCGTAAAATGAAGATACATTAAACAACAAAGCTGTTGTTTTACTCTCCACCACTATTCTAGCAGCCGTGTAACCATTCCGTAACGGGAGATGGGAATCGGTTAGCCGCAATCCGTCTCCCATCCTAAAAGAGTTCCGAACACGAGAGATTATTACTGATGAGTGCCACTGTCAAAACCTTAGTCAACCAACCCTACAAGTACGGCTTTGTTACAGATATTGAAGCCGACACTATTCCGCGTGGACTAGACGAGGACGTTATCCGCTTGATCTCCTCTAAGAAGAACGAGCCACAGTTCATGCTGGACTTTCGCCTCAGAGCTTATCGCCAGTGGCAAAAAATGACGGAACCAACTTGGCCCAATGTCAAGTATCCGCCAATAAATTATCAGGATATCATTTACTATTCAGCGCCAAAACAGAAGAAAAAAAAGCTGAACAGCTTGGACGAAGTTGATCCAACCCTTTTAGAAACCTTTGAGAAATTAGGCATTTCCCTATCTGAACAGAAGCGATTGGCAAACGTTGCTGTTGATGCAATTTTCGATAGCGTTTCTGTCGCCACTACATTTAAAGAAAAGCTAGCGGAAGATGGTGTTATTTTCTGCTCGTTTTCGGAAGCGTTACAAGAACACCCAGAACTGATCAAAAAATATCTGGGTAGCGTTGTTCCTATAGCTGACAATTATTTTGCCGCCTTGAACGCCGCCGTATTTAGCGATGGTTCTTTTGTATACATTCCTAAAGGCGTGAAATGCCCAATGGAACTGTCTACCTACTTCCGCATCAACTCTGGTGACACGGGACAATTTGAGCGGACTTTGATTGTCGCTGAAGAAGGTAGTTATGTTTCTTACCTCGAAGGTTGCACCGCACCGATGTATGATAGCAACCAATTGCACGCCGCAGTTGTGGAACTCGTTGCCCTCGACAACGCCGAAATTAAATACTCCACTGTGCAAAACTGGTACGCTGGTGATGCCAACGGTAAAGGCGGTATTTACAACTTTGTCACCAAGCGCGGTTTGTGTCAGGGCGTAAATTCTAAGATTTCCTGGACTCAAGTAGAAACAGGTTCGGCAATTACTTGGAAATATCCTAGCTGTGTATTAGTGGGTGATAACTCTGTGGGTGAGTTTTACTCGGTGGCGCTGACAAATCATCAGCAGCAAGCCGATACGGGTAGTAAGATGATTCACGTAGGTAAGAATACCCGCAGTACAATTATTTCTAAAGGAATCTCCGCAGGTAATTCTAGTAATAGTTACCGGGGTTTGGTGAAAGTTAACCCGACGGCTAAAGGGGCGAGAAATTATTCTCAGTGCGACTCAATGCTGATTGGGGATAATGCCCATGCAAATACTTTCCCTTATATTCAGGTGCAAAATAACGGTGCGAAGGTGGAGCATGAAGCTTCTACTTCTAAGATTGGGGAAGATCAGTTATTTTACTTTGCTCAACGAGGTATTTCTTCGGAAGATGCTATTTCGATGATGATTAGCGGCTTCTGTAAGGATGTTTTTAATCAGCTACCGATGGAGTTTGCTGTGGAAGCTGATAAGTTGTTGAGTTTGAAGTTGGAAGGCAGTGTTGGATAAATGGAAACAAGGATAAACACAGGGACATCGGTGTTCTGTGTTTATCTTTTGGAAGAGTAACGAACCGCAGAGGCGCAGAGAGCGCAGAGAAGGGAGAGAAGATGATTATTGAAAATAGTGAAGTTGTGCTGTCGGTACGGAATCTGACGGCTAATGTTGATGGAACACCGATTCTTAAGGGTGTGAATCTTGATGTGCGATCGGGTGAAATTCATGCGATCATGGGGCCGAATGGTTCTGGTAAGAGTACTTTTTCTAAGGTGTTGGCTGGACATCCGGCGTATGAGGTGACTGGTGGTGAGGTGATTTTCCAAGGGCAGAATTTGTTGGAGTTGGAACCGGAGGAACGCGCTAGAAGTGGTGTATTTTTGGCGTTTCAGTATCCGTTAGAAATTCCGGGTGTGAGCAATTTGGATTTCTTGCGGGTGGCGTACAATTCCCGGCGCAAGGCGCAAGGTTTAGAGGAAATAGACGCTTTTGATTTTGACGATTTGATTGAGGAAAAGCTGGATGTGGTGAAGATGAATCCCAGTTTTCTCAGTCGGAGTTTAAATGAAGGATTTTCTGGTGGTGAGAAGAAGCGGAATGAAATTCTGCAAATGGCTTTGCTGGAACCAAAGTTAGGAATTTTGGATGAAACTGATTCGGGTTTGGATATTGACGCGCTCCGAATTGTGGCGAATGGGGTAAATCAACTGGCAAGTCCAGACAATTCGACAATTTTGATTACTCACTATCAGCGATTGCTTGATTATATTGTGCCTGATTTTGTCCATGTGATGGCACAGGGGCGAATTATTACCAGTGGTGGTAAGGAACTGGCGCTGGAATTAGAGTCTCGCGGTTATGACTGGGTGCTGGAAGAATTTGCTGCTGAGGTGGGTGTGTAATGAGTATTCAAGTATCTCCCAGTCCAATACCTAACTCGAATTTAGTCAGTTTGACATCGACTTTGTTAGATAGAGATGATTATCTGACTGGATTGTTAAATCAAGTAACGGCAACTAAAACAGAAGGTTGGTTACAGGAATTACGCCAAAGTGCTGCTAGTTGGGTACGCCACTCGACTATTCCGACTACCCGCGAGGAAGAATGGCGGTTTACTGATTTGTCGTCTCTGCGAAAGGTGCAATTTAATGTAGAGACGGTAAATTATACGTCTCTAGAATTTGATATTTTGCCAGAAGCGGCTAATAGTCGTTTAGTGTTTGTGAATGGCGTTTTTGCGCCGGAGTTATCAGCAGTTTCAGATTTACCAGATGGAATTGTGGTAAGTAATTTGGCTGGTTTGTCTGCGGTTGAGCAGGAAGGTGTACGGCAGTATTTAGCTCAAGCTGAGGGAGCGCAAGAAGTTTTTACCGCTCTCAATACGGCTGGGATAACTGATGCAGCTGTAGTGTGGGTGAAGAAGAATGTGGTAGTTGAAACGCCAATTCATCTTGTGTTTATTTCGGTTGTGGGTGAGACGGCGATGATTTCACAGCCGCGTTGTTTGGTGGTGGCGGAAAGTGGTTCGCAGGTGACGTTGGTTGAAGAGTATACGAACCGCAGAGGCTCAGAGAGCGCGGAGGACGGAGTTTATTTAAGTAATGCGGTTACGGAAGTTTGGGTTGGTGACAATGCTGAGGTGAGCCACACTAGGGTTGAGCGAGAAGGTGCAGAGGCTTTTCATATTGGGAAAACTGCGATCGCACAAGCTCGTGATAGTCGATATACTTGTCATGCCATAACTTTAGGGGCGAAGTTGTCACGGCACAATTTGGAGATTTTGCAAACTGGTGAGCAGACACAGACTACTCTCAATGGTTTGACGATAATTTCTGGTAAGCAGTTGTCTGATACTCACAGTGCGATCGCACTCAACTATCCCCACGGTACAAGTGACCAATTGCATAAATGTATTATAGGCGATCGCGCTCATGCGGTGTTCAATGGTAAAGTTTTTGTACCCAAACTAGCGCAGCTGACAAATGCAGCCCAGTTGAATCGCAATTTGCTGCTATCATCTAAAGCCAGAGTTGATACCAAACCCCAATTGGAAATCACTGCGGATAACGTAAAATGCGCCCACGGTGCTACCGTTAGCCAATTGGAAGATGATGAAATATTCTATCTGCAAAGTCGGGGAATTGATGAAAACGATGCTCGGAAGTTGTTAATTAACGCCTTCGCTGCTGAAGTTATCAACAAAATACCAGTTCCTTCTCTGCGAGAAATCCTTTTAAACACAGTCAATAATCTCAAGTCCCTGACTAATGAGTAATAACTAATCTACCAATGACTTTCACCTCTACCAAAACCCTTGCTGATAAAGTTCGCGCTGACTTCCCGATATTGCATCAGGAAGTCAACGGGAAACCTTTGGTTTATCTCGATAATGCGGCAACATCGCAAAAGCCTTTATTCGTATTAAATACCCTACGGGATTATTACGAGCAATATAATGCTAACGTGCATCGAGGTGCCCATTCCCTGAGCGCCAAAGCTACCGATGCTTATGAAGGTGCTAGAGATAAAATTGCCAAATTCATCAATGCTGCATCGCGTCAGGAAATCGTTTACACTCGCAACGCAAGTGAGGCGATTAACCTAGTAGCTTATAGCTGGGGAATGAATAATTTGCAGCCTGGGGATGAAATTATTCTGTCGGTGATGGAACACCACAGTAATATTGTGCCTTGGCAATTAGTAGCACAAAAAACGGGTGCAGTACTGAAATTCGTGGAACTGACACCTGAAGAGACTTTTGATTTGTCACAGTATAAAAAGCTAATTTCCGACAAAACCAAGTTGGTGTCGGTGGTGCATATATCTAATACTTTGGGTTGCATTAACCCAGTGGAAGAAATTGGTGCGATCGCTCACAAATATGGTGCTAAATTCTTAGTTGATGCTTGCCAAAGTGTTCCTCACTACCCTGTGGATGTGCAGCAGATAGATTGTGATTGGTTGGTAGCTTCCGGTCATAAAATGTGTGCGCCAACTGGGATAGGATTTCTGTATGGCAAGTTGGCATTGTTAGAATCAATGCCACCATTTTTTGGTGGTGGTGAGATGATTGCAGAGGTGTATTTAGACCATTCTACTTATGCAGAATTACCGCATAAATTTGAAGCTGGTACTCCTGCAATTGGAGAAGCGATCGCACTTGGTGCTGCGATCGATTATCTTAGCAGTATCGGCATGGATAAAATCCACGCCTACGAAGCAGAATTAACCGCTTATTTGTTCCAACAATTAGAGCAAATTCCCCAAATTAGAATTTACGGCCCCAAACCAAATGCTAAAGGGGAAGGGAGAGCAGCTCTTGCGTCGTTTACAGCCGGAGAAGTTCACGCTAACGATTTATCTACATTATTAGATCAAGAAGGCGTTGCTATCCGTTCTGGACACCACTGCACTCAACCATTACACCGTTACTTAGGTCTTGCTGCAACCGCACGAGCAAGTCTATCTTTCTACAACACCCGCGAGGAAATTGATATTTTCATCAAATCACTGAAAGAAACTCTCGACTTTTTTGCAGGTTTCCTTGCTTAAAGTTACAAAATATTCAGATACTAATTGTGCCAAATATCAGCAACATATCTTGCTAATAGTTGGCACAATTTAATTATCTGGATTATTTATAGGATAAACTAAAGTTTTTGAAACTTCTTTTCTTGCTCAAATGCTTGAAATTGACTTGAGCGAATATTATATTAATGAGATAGGTAAAACTATCGGGATTTTATCTAACATCCTGACAGAAGAAGTATTTTAATATGCTTGTCAAGTCAACGCCTGCTGAACAAAGAACAGTACTACAGAACATTAGCTGGGAAACCTTTGAAGCCTTGCTGAGAGATACAGGTGAGGATAGAGGCTCAAGATTTGCTTATGACTGCGGTGTTTTAGAAATCATGACTCCACTTTTTGAACACGAAAATCCTAAAATTCAGTTTGACCGTTTTATATTTGCTTTAGCTGAAGAAGTGGGAGTTGAAATTAAAAGTGCTGGTTCTACAACATTGAAGCGGAAAATATCAAAGCGGGGAATAGAACCAGATAGTTGCTACTATATACAAACTGAATCGAGAGTCAGAGGTAGGATGACGCTCAATTTAGAAACAGATCCACCGCCTGATTTAGCAATTGAGATTGACATTACCAGTAGTTCAGTTAACAAATTGGGGATTTATTCAGCATTGGGTGTAATTGAACTTTGGAGATATGATGGGCAAGATTTAAAATTTTATCACTTGATAGAGGGGCAATATGTCGAGTGTAAGTTTAGTATTGCCTTTCCTATAGTTTCAGTCAGTGAAATAAGCAGATTTATTGAGCAGAGTAAAAGTATCGGAGAAATTGCTTTACTCAAATCCTTTCGCGCTTGGGTTAAGGATAAAATAGGATAGTTATTTATAAATTATAAAGTAATTTTTCCCATTAATTTTTACATGACGTTTATTGTTCTCTTTGTCTTTAATTTCTACTTGGGCATAATATAGCATTCTATGATGATTTGGACATAAAATAGCAACATTATTTTCGTCTTATAAACCTCCTTGAGATAAAAGAGTTAAATGGTGTGCTTCCGAATAAAAGCCTCCATTATCTTTTGAAAATGTAAATCCACAATTTTCAAATTGGCAGCAATTATTGTATTTATTTTTAGTTTTTGATACTATCTTTTGAACCCTTTTTATTTTTTTTATCAAAACTTCTTTTATCTCGTTCTTCAGCTCGGGGTAATCCTCAAGCAAATTATTTTCTATTTGTTGGTATTCTCTTGTATCAATTACTTCTAATGTTTGTTGATTTTCTATTTTATTAATTTCTTCTAAGATTTCTTGAGAATGTTTCAATTCATAAATAGTATGCTGAGAAGCAACTCTTGGAATTTTCTCATTAAGATATTCTAATTCTAAAGGCTCACCTAGAATATTATTACAATTTCATTTACCTATAACAGCACGCTCTTTTGTATTATCTTCTCGTAGAGTTATATTAGTCTTCGCAAAACACCACCACAACTTCTTGTCTTTAGAAAAATTTATCCATAAAGTATCTTCTCCACTCTCGTAAAAATATTTAATTTTCTTGCAGTGAGCTTTAATTTGTTTATTAAAACAATCATGTTTTTTTAGCTCTTCCTCTACTCTATTCCATTGATTCTTTGCTTTACACTCAAGACAAAGTTGATGAGATATTTGTATGTAGCCTAAACGAATAGTATTATCTGTATAAATGCAATCTTTACGCCATTCGTTATCTGGGCCAAGATTTATATATAAAATTTGATTGGGAGTAATTTTCATCAATCTGCTCTCTTAGTCAAAATGTATAGAAAATTTGAGTTAGCAGAGATATTACTTCCAAGCTAATTAAAATAAGGATACATTTTATGTTTGAAAACTCAATCAAATATGTTGTAGCATATAAATCGCTTATAAACTTTATTTATCAAGCTTTATTGACAATTGTGCTAGATATCCAATTGATGAATTTTGATTTGAATACAGCACTTCCGGCTATTATGTAATACAGTTTTTCTCTTGTCCCTCTCCTTATAATAGGTTTCAGCTTTGAGGATGTACCTCATAGCCGCCGGAAGTGCTGTATATATAGCTTTTATTAAAATGACTTTTATGAATTGAGAAATTTATTACACAATATTGAATATATACATTTGAATAATCAAACCCAAAAAACGATTGCCACGTTCTCGCAGATATTAATTTTTTAATAGTATTAGTCATGGAAAATAATAAAATAGTATAAATAATAGCATGGAAAAAAGTGTTATTAATGCCAGCCTTTCTACTCAGAACCTAACTTTTCGTCCAGGTGATACTCCTGTATCATTTGAGGTAACTGTCAATAATGACAGCGATCGCTTTGTCAATTTTCAGGTAGAAATTACCGCCGCCGGAGAAACCCGGAATACTGGATACCGATGGTATCGACTCGAACCAGAGGTGGCAGCAGCTAAACCACCAGGCAGCAGTACCATATTTCAAGTCTTCGTATTCAATACACCCATTCCAGGATTTGTCGGTACTGTCAACCTGATGGTTAACATTTTTTCGCCGCAATTAGCACAACAGTGCAGACTTGTGCTGCGTCTGAAAATCGAACGAGATAACAGACCAACACATTTAAGTGTAGAATTGCCTGTGCGAGAGTTCCAAGTTTATCCCCGAAATTCAGTAGATATACCAGTACGAGTGCGGAACTTGGGGCAACAACCAACTGATGTGGGGCTACGTTTTACAGGCGTTGATCCATCTTGGCTAACAGGTAGTGCAGAACGCCGATTATCTCTAGATCCAGGTGGATTAGCAGAAGCCACATTTCAATGTCAACCTCCTTCTGTAGTGCAAGCGCCCAGTCAAAATTACCCTTTTACTATTGAAGGTGTTAGCAATAATGGTTATCCAACCAGTGCGGAAGGCAACATTGAAGTCTTACCAGTGGGTTTTATAGACTTTACCACCACTCAAAAACACCTCAAAATTCCTAATAAATCGGCATGGTTGCCTGACTGGAAATCTGATACAGCTTCCTTTGAATTACTATTTAAAAACGCTAGCAACCTTAACCAGCAAATTAATGTCCAGATACAGGGTAGAGACTGGCGAAAATGTACTTTCAAAAAGCTTCCTGAAAATGCCAATCTCCATTTAGGAGAGACAAGTAAGGTCATCCTTGATGTTAAAACAAAACGCCCTTGGGTAGGAATCGCTAAAACTCTATTATTAGAGGCTAAATCTGAATTATCCGACCAACGTTTAGGGAGTACAGACCCCGCCACGCAGACATTAGAAGTGGAGGCTCTGCCAATTATACCTCTATGGCTACAGCTAGCTGCGATCGCACTCTTAGCTGCACTCCTAGCATTAATACTGCAACCAAGAGATATAATGCATACACGTTCTGTAAATTCAATACGCTTTAGTGGTATTGGTTTGTCTGTGGTCAGTGGCTCAGATGATTGCACATTAAGACTTTGGAGAATTGCTGCCGATAGTTTGGGCCCCGATGACACAGTAACATACGCTGGGCAACCCGTAGCTTGCGACCAACGGCAACAGCCCAAAGGTTTAATGGCGATTACCGATGATGCTGTAGAAGTCTTACGCTTCATGCCATTACAAAATGATCGTGTTGCCGTTGGTCTCGATAATGGTGTAATTGAACTTAGAGATGTACCATCAGGTCTAAAGATTAGCGAACTTCAAGACCTTAAAGATCCTAAAGCAAAAGGCGATCGCGTCTTTGATTTAGCTTTCACTTCAAATTCACTTAACTTATTCAGTGGCTATGGCAGTGGTAAAGTTAGATTATGGTCAAGATCAGCGCCTAACAGCGATTTTCTGCCAGAACCGCAAGTTATCGACGTACAAAGTACATTGAAACTATCAGGTTTCCAAGTCCGGGCATTAAATCTCAGTCCAGATGCAAAAACTCTAGTAATTGCCGGAAACTTTAAGCGTTTCATCTTGTGGCAGTGGAACCCAACTCAATCTGATAAAAAATTCCCAGGTTTATCAGTGCAAAATCTAGAAAAACTAGACCCATTAGTTGGGCGTGAAGACTATATTTGGGGATTGGCTTTTGTTCCTAACTCGACAGAAAAAATCCTAGCAACCTCCGATTCAGCAGGATTCATTACGATTTGGAATTTGAATCAGTGCCAACCTCTCAAAAATCCCAATCCGCAGGAAAAAGTTAATGAACTCAATTGTTCGCCAATAGATCGCTGGCCAGCATCAAAAACATCTGTGCGTAGTCTGGCATTTAGTGATGATGGTAGTTTGCTAGTAAGTGGTGGCGATGATGGACGAGTGGTGCTTTGGTACTTAACTCCCGAACATAAGCTTGACAAAATAAAGGAAGCAGAAGGTAAAACAATTTACCAAAGCTCTAAAAAAATCAATAGTATCGACTTGAAAACTAATCAAGGAACGATGATTGTTAGTGGTGGTGAAGATTTTCAAGTCAAACTACACCGCATCAAATAAGAGAGTCAATGATATGCAAGCTAAATTCAATCCACTGCAAGTTATTATCAACCCACCTGGAATTCAATTTGGAATGCCAGGAGATACTATTGAACTCTATGTTGTTGTAATCAATCAAGGAGACCAAGATGCGGTTATTGACTTACATTTTGTTTTTGACGAAGTATTTCAAAATTTAACCGGTTGGTCTAGTTCTCCTAGAGAAAGTTTAGCATTAGCTTCCCAACAGAATAGTGATGAAGTAAGATTTGAGTTTCAAATTGCCGCAAATACTCTTCCCGGAACCTATGACTATACATTAGTCGTAGATTCACCTCTACATTATCCTCAAGATACACCCATAACCTTCCCAAACCAAATTAAGGTTCTGCTACAAGAACAGACTGCAATTCGGGTGAATGACCCGACATTTTCCATTAGACCTAACACCAACCCCAACAAGCCACTAATTTTCAATCCTAGTGAGCCTCTGCAAGTAGAGATTATAGTTGATAATCGCTCTTATCTCGTCGATAGGTTCCGCTTGAGTTGTCCAGATTTAGACGAAGACTGGTTCACAATTAATTATCCTGCAAGCGGATATGAGGGTTCTGGATTAGTATCGGAAGCTACTGCGCTAGAACTGAACCCTGGTACTAAAGGTCAAATATTGTTGAAATTTCACCCACCTGGGGATACACTCGCAGGAAGCTATTCTCCTACAATCCGCTTGTATTCGGAAAACTCTCCCGACTTAGTACTACTAGACTTGGTGTACATTCAAATTCCGACAAATTATCGCTTAGATATAGAACTTCATACAATTTTGGGACAAGTTAGCCGTAGTCTGGGTAAGTATGAATTATCACTAGCGAACCAGGGTAATATTGTCCGTGAACTGATATTAAGCTTAAAAAGTCGAGACGAAGAAGAACTATATACTTACAAATTTGATCCGACTGAAATAAGATTATTACCAAATAGAAGTGCTGTGGCCAACTTGACGGTCAAACCCAGACCTTGGTGGCGAAAACCGTGGTTTGGCGCAGGGTTAGTGGTTAACTTTCAACTCGACATCAAAGACCAAAAAAATTTACCCCTACCTAACACATTGCCTCAAGGCAGCTTGATATGGAAACCCCGTCCTTTGTGGCAATTTATTCTGTTAATTTTGGTAATTTTGGGATTATTAGGAGGGATAGGATTTATCATTTGGCGAATTTTAAATCCCGATCCTTTGAAATTAGAAAATTTTAGTGCAAAAGACTCTCAAATTACTGAAGGTGATGAGGTTGCTTTGAACTGGGAAATTCACCACTATAAACAGTTGCAAAAATTGGTTCTCACCGCTAAAGGTTCCCAACCTATTGAGCCTATTATTTATGACTTTAGCAATGGCATTCCTGAGGCACTGGGTAAGGGAAGTACACCTCTTTGTCAGATACAAGAAGAACAAGACCTTATTTGTAGTAACGTGAAGACTGGAGTGAAAACAAAAGGAAATTACACTTTTCAGTTACAAGCTTCTTATCAAAATGGTATACAGTTATTTTCTCGAAGTAATCAAGTAGCAACCCAAACAACCCAAGTAGAAATAGCTGAGAAACCAATTGCTGAAGTTGTTAATTTTCAAACAGATAAACCACAGTATATAAAAGGTCAAAATATTCTTTTAAGTTGGACTATTGCGCGTCCATTACTGCTGCAACAAATTCAAATTGGTGGCAGTGCAGATGATGAGACATCCTACGGCGAACCAATTGTTTATAAAATTAATCAAGGTAATCTTGCAGACCCTAAGCTCAAAAATCTATGTACACAACAAAATCAAGAGCTACGATGTACAAATATCCCTATACCTGCATATAAAGCAGGAAAATTTGCCTTTCAAATCAAAGCTTTTTCTAATGGAAGTCAAAAAAATAGTTTTAAAAAGACTGAATCTAAAATAGAAATTTTACCAAAACCATTTAGGATTGTTTCTTTCACAATCAACGGTAGCGATCAACCAAATCTGGTTCTCAACGAAGGAACAACTGCTACCCTGAGTTGGAGAGTAGAAGGGGAAAAAGAAAATATTCAAGTTAAACTTCTACCATACGGCGATGAAGTTGCATTGAGTGACTCAAAGCAGTTTCCAGTTAATCTAGCCTTCCCACCTCAAATCACGCTGCAAGTTAATGATATATCTAATAAGCAACCACCCCAGCAAAAAGGATTTGTAATCACAGTCCTCAAAAAAGTAGTACCTACTCCTATACCTAGCATTAACCCAATTCCACCGAACCCATTTCAAAGCCCATTACCTCAGAGGTAAGTTTTATCAGGCTCTTAGGCACATTCTCGATAGGCTGTGAAAGGTTGCTTGCCCTATTTCCAACTAACTCAATTCTTATTTTTTTGGAAACCTCGATGTCTTCGCCCATTTTGAAACAGGGGTTTTCGTAACGGTACTACCTCAGCTTCATTACTCTCGCGTGCTACCCGAATCAGCAACCCAGCAGCTATTAAGCTAGCAATCATAGAATTACCACCATAACTAAACATGGGTAAAGGTAAGCCTGTAGTTGGTAGAGAACCTGTAGCTACACCAATATGGAGCAGTGATTGTCCTATCATCAAAATCGTCACACCGATCGCTACCAATCGATGCACTATATTTTTAGCCTTCAGCGCCACAATTAATCCGAGGGTGGCGAATGTAGCTAAAAGTGCCAACAACACCATACTGCCAACAAAGCCAAACTCCTCAGCGAACACGGCAAAAATAAAATCGGTATCCTGAATCGGTAAATAAAACAGTTTTTGTTGAGAAAGCCCAAACCCGGCTCCCCAAGTCCTACCAGAACCTACAGCTAGTAGACTTTGCACCAACTGGTAGCCATCTCCTGTAGCATCCGCCCAAGGATTGAGGAATGACATCACCCGCTTACGCTGATACTCTTTTATGCTAATACTGAGTATCGCCAACATTACTCCGCCAATTGCTGTTCCTCCCAGGTACTTGTAAGGTAGGCCAGCCGCGAGAGCAATTAGCCAAATAGTCATACCGCAAAGTGCTGTTGTACTTAAGTTGGGCTGGGCAAGAATTCCTAAAATTACCAAACCGAAAATACCCAACCAAGCAAAGCGAACCCGCCAACTAATACGTTGCCACTGACCAAAAAGCCGCGCACTTTGCAGCACCAAAAAGGGTTTAATTAATTCTGAAGGTTGAATAGGAATTGGTCCGATCGCAATCCAACGGGCTGCGTCAAAAGCCTTTTTTCCCAATCCTGGGATTAGTGTGACGAAAATTAATGCCAAAAACAGCAACAAAAACCAATGGGATACTCCCAAAATTTTCTGCAACGGCAAATTAACAATAATATTAAATCCGATTAAAGAAACTAAGACCCAAAGTAGTTGACGCTTAAAGTAGTACAGTCCATCACTCTGACGTGCGTCAGCGACGGGATAGGATGCTGAAAATAGCATTATCAAGCCGACAAACAGCCAAATCAAAGTTAACCAGCGCAACAAACGCGCTTCTAGTGCCCAGTTGGAGACTGAACTATCAAAAATTGGAATCAGGCGGCGTAGATTCACGAGCAGTACAGGTAAAAAGTTAGGAATTAGGAGTTAGAAATAAAACTCATAAATCATAACTTATAACTCATAAGTAAGCTTTGCAACCATAAATCTTAGAGTTGTTAACTTCAATACACCGTTAGTTAAATATTTTTGACAAATTTGATTGGCTAGGAATGCCATACCCTTAGACGAAACAAGCTATGATTACCATCCCCTAGAGATGGCATCACTACACATAAACTGAGAAATTATTTTATACATTAAATACAGTAGTTTTAAAAATAATTGAGAATTCAGAGAGTTAAAAAATAAATGCTTAGTGCTTCTCTCCCACTACAAGCATTTCTTAATTCTCATAATTCATAAAACATAACTCAACGATTTGACGCAATCAACTGCTTGTGTGTCCATAGAGAGGGGAATTTCAATCCAGAACTCAGTACCCTGTCCGGGTTCTGATAAACATTTCAGTGTTCCCCTATGTTTTTCAACTACAATTTGATAGCTAATTGACAAACCTAATCCTGTACCCTTACCCACAGGCTTAGTTGTGAAAAATGGATCAAACAGTCGTTCCTTAACTGCTTCTGTCATTCCCGAACCATTATCAGCAATTCGGATAACACAGTTTGTTTCAATAATTTCTGTAGTAATTGTAATTTTATTCGGACTAGCATGAATTTCTGCGATCGCGCGTTTATCGTTATGGCTTTCGAGTGCATCGATGGCATTACTGATAATATTCATGAACACTTGATTGAGTTGTCCGGCGTAGCAATCTACCAAAGGCAAGTTTCCATAGTTTTTAACTACTTTGATCTCAGGATGATCTACGCTATTCTTAAACCGATTCTGTAAAATCAGCAAGGTACTATCTAGTCCGTGGTGAATATCAACCTTTTTCATTCCTGCTTCATCAAGACGAGAGAAGTTTCGCAGAGACAAGACAATTTCAGAGATCCTTTCGGCTCCTACTTGCATCGAATCTAGAATTTTGGGCAAATCATCTAGTAAAAAATCTAACTCGATTTCATCAATGCATTCTTTAATTTCTGGCACAGGATTAGCATAAAATTGCTGGTAAAGAAGCACAAGCTTCAGCAAACACTGTGTATAATCTTTTGTATATTTTAAATTCCCGTAAATAAAGTTAACGGGGTTGTTAATTTCGTGAGCAACTCCTGCAACCAACTGCCCCAGGCTGGACATTTTCTCAGCCTGAACCAATTGGGCTTGAGTTTGCTGTAGCTCCCGGAGGGATTTTTCCAATCTTTTAGCCTGAGCCTCAGCAATTTCCGCTAGGTTCTCCTTAATTTGCAGCGCACTTCGCAGTTGTGCCCTTTGTTGTTTCAGTTCGCTTGTTAACTTTTTGGCATCACCCAAAGCGGTGTTTTGAGATTGTAGTAGAAACAGAAAATCAACAATTGGGTCGTGAATCGCAAAGTCTTTGAGTTTGATACCCAAAGGAGACAAGCTAGTTGTATCTGTAATCCAGGGAGAACCTAAAAAAAATATTACCTCCTC
This sequence comes from Nostoc sp. C110, assembly GCF_043099725.1. Taxonomy (GTDB): domain Bacteria; phylum Cyanobacteriota; class Cyanobacteriia; order Cyanobacteriales; family Nostocaceae; genus Nostoc; species Nostoc muscorum_A. The sequence goes on from NZ_CP171148.1 coordinate 360,728, forward strand.
CTCTGGTTGATACATCATCTGACCCTTGAGCTGCATTCCATTGTGGAGAAACTCTAAAATAAATAGGGCACGAGGCTGTTTACTAATAGCATCAAAATCAATCAGAATCTTTGGACGATTAATCTGGAAATGCTGCTCAATCAATTTACCAACTAATGGCTCAGGACTAATACGCCCCAAGACCTCACCAGTTTGTACAATTTCACGATTACGGCTAAATGCAAAGTGGAAGGGAAAAGCTTTCGCCAGTAACTCTGGTGAAAGCGTAAGCTGAGGAGGAGCCATGCTGCTGCACTCAATTTGGTTTATAAATCACTAAAAATTCATCATGTTCAGCACCTTCATCCCGATTCTGGGTTTGGGTAATATGAACTTCTGTATCAAACCTTGTTCCCAATCCTTTGATTAGACCAATAACCATTGGAGTTAGCCCTTCTCGATCAGAACGATAGTGTAAACTTAGAGAATTTTCCTCCATATCAGTACACTCAAATGATGGGGGCTGGAGTTTAGGAAAGCTAACTCCTACACGAGCATGAAGATTGTCGAGGTTTTCTAAAAACTCAGGCAGTGTATCTCCACTCATGTCCAGCATTTCACCATAGCCTTCTTGGGCTGTGTACTGAACCCAAAATTCCCCAAAGGCTTGCATAATCTGTTTGGGAGATAAACTTAGAATGACACTAGCAGCTTTTACCAACTTGTGGGTGATGTCATCGGGATAGCCTTCCATACTGAGGAAAACATCTACGTCCACCTCTGCTTTGTGCTTAATTTGTTTCCAAGTCTCTTCGCCAAAACGACTGCATACCATGTCTTGAATCGCCTTGTTCACTAAACCGTACATGGAAGCCTCCTGATGACTGCACCTAATTTTGCTTTGTGAATTTACCCAAGACTCGACAACTAATTTCTTAAAAAGGTTATTTAAATGACAAAGTTTTCTGTAGTTATACTTTGAAAATGTTTTATTACAGATTTAAAATCCCAAAAAAACAAGTAAAACTGTTTGTATTCTAATGCTACAAATCCTCATTGTTACAACCGTATTTTTACTTATTGCTTTGCCCAGCTAGTTTTGAGGATTTGTAGTAAGGACTAAAGTCCTTACTACAAACTTATTTACCCATCAATTTAAACTTGACACAATACTACAGCAATGCATCAAAATGCACCCATGAATCAGGATACAAGCTGTATTTAGAGATTTGACGCTGAATTCCATTAAAAAATTGGACACGCGCATCCATAGCTTCAACAATAGCCAGTTTTACCTTGATATCCTCCTCATTCATGGTAATTTGAGGTTCAATCACTGCTGCTAGCTTTGCTGCATGACTATCATCTACATCAATATGGACTTCAAAAAAGATCAGAGCTTCTTTGGGTAAGGGAGCAGCACCAATAATTCCTTTATATAGTTGCGTGTAGAGTGAGCTAACAATCCCTTCGGAAGCATAACAGACAGCACCTAGTGCAGCTAAGTAGCCATATTTATGTGGCATCTGCAAGTAAGTTTCAATCAGGGCACAAGTTTCAGGTACAGTGGGTAGTGCTGCCAAAGTTTCGTCGTCGATACCAAGGGCGCGGGTAAATTGACGAAACAACTCTGGGTGGGACTGAGTTATATCTCCCTGTCCCATTTCGTCAAATAGGTTTTCTAAGATGACTAACTGACTACTTTCATCTTCGCAACAAGATAAGATACTGGCCAAGATCCGATTAAATTGTTTGGAGAATTTGTACATCTGAACAGCTAGTATCTGTACGTCTGGTAAAAATAAATTTCCAGCCCGACAATGGATTAGGAACTCATGGTTCCATAAAGGATGATTAACTGTTATTTCACGGAAAGAATTTCTCGCTAAAGAAGATATCTGTGTCATCGTGATATTTGTAGGGCTAGATGGAGTGGTTGGTCAAGTAAGGGGCTAAAAAATGATTTGTCTACTGCGATATGTTCTGAAGTTACACGCAATTCCTGTAAAATTGGCATAGTATTAAAGCCAGCAATTCTAAGGGCATTAAAGTAATCTTCAAGAGTTTTGTGAATCAATTGGACATTTAACCAGGAGCCATCTCGTTTCCAAATACGACCAGGAAACTGCTGATCTCGCTTACTAAAATAGCCTGCACCCTCAACTTGAAAATAAAACGGATATGCTGCCTCCCGCATATATGGAAAAGATGGATGGGGAACGCTAAATACAAATCGACCGCCGGGACGAAGAATGCGTGCAACTTCTGCCATACATTCTTGGGTTTGAGAAATTGTCAAATAGTTAAATAGAAATACTGCAACAACTAAGTCAATTTCGCCATCATCAAACTGCTTGAGATTGGTAGCACATCCTACTTCGTAGCTAATACTTAAAGGATGTTCTACTTCTTGCAACTTTGCGGCTTCAATCATGCCTTGGGAGAGGTCTATTCCATATACTTGTGCAGCACCACGCCTATGTAATTCTCGACTGCAATAACCTTCTCCACAACCTATATCAACTACTCGCAGTCCACTAACAGGCTCACAAAGCTCTAGTACAGAAGGGCGTGCTGTAAAGTCTGAGAGAGAACTAGGTTCTCCTCTAATCCAGTCTGATGCTGTGCAATTGTATAAGTTTATAGTTGAGTCTTTGTGATTATTTGACATTTTTAACTATCTATTTATATTAGAGTTATGTTGGTTTTAATCAATCGGGGTTTATAAGAATTTAATACTATATACGTTGTAACATTTACCTAATTTAATGCTAATGTTGATTTTACTGATTTTTGCTTTATGGTTAATTTTGCGTAAAAAATGATAGGTTTCAAGATAAAACCTAACTGAAATATTCTTAACTTCTTAATTTCTTTAAATATAAAAATATTAATCTAATCAGACTTCATAAAGTTTTCAAAATACTTAGTTAATGGCTACTTTACATATAAATATGTTGAGGCTTAAGCTTTAACTTTACATATACTTTACTAATCTGGTTAAAGTTAACTCTTTAAATCAAGATAAATAATAGAAAGTAAACAGTATATTTTACGAAGTATAAGGAGAATAATCTTGTTAAGTTGTAATAGTCAGATCGTTTTTAAAATGAAATGGCTTGGGATGTATGAGTGATTTAAATAATTTAGAATAACGTTGGAAGAGATCATGTTAGAAGAACTGTTAGCCAAGTCAGTAGTGGGCGATCGCGTAGAATATGATCGGGCGATCACATTCTCTCAACTTGGCGATCGACTCTTTGATGAGCTTGCTGATAAAATTGCTACAAGGCGACAGTATCGATTACTGTTTGAACACACATTAAAGCCTGAGTTGTTCCAGCAGATCCGCATTGCTGCTGCGGGTTATATTTCAGCGTGTCTGAATAGTCACATAATTCTTTCAGAAGCTGAAATGCTTGAACGACTATTGGAAGCAAGAAATACATTACCGAACTACACTGGTACTGGTCTTTTGATGCCCAAGCGAGAACATACTCTAGCATTTAACCTCTTTCAAACAAGCGTAGCTGAGGCTTTCTACCAATTAGGAGCAAATGAACTGATTGATGCAGTAGATTTACCAGTCAATCTCCGCATAGTTTATGGTAAGACTGATGCAAAAAAATTGAGTTTGCCCTTCGCTAGCTCAAAATGCCATAGCGATGTCTGGGCAGGTGTTGCTGCTGATGCGACTGTAGTGGTTCTGCCACTATTTGGCGATATCGATAATATAACCATTGAAGCAGGTGAGATGCCCCGCGAAATGGAACTACAGGTGATGCGGGTAATGTCAGACTTTGCTGAAGGCCAGGATGTTCCAATGGTTGTCTCCTATACAGAAACACAACTACAACACGGCACAATGTACTTTAATGATGCCCGTGGATTGCACCAAACGGTAAGAAGGAAAACTGAAGGTCTAAGAATTTCTGTAGATTTCCGGTTCCGCAGAAAATTCAATGAAGCTTATCGGGCAATGGTAGTACCTAGTATTGGTGGTGTTGAAGAAGATATGAGCGTGCCTTATGAAGACTGGCTGAAAGTTGGTAAGGAAACGCTAATTGTATTTGATGAAAGTTGTGAACAAGCCAGGAAAAAAGAGAATTCTGGCGCTCCAGTTCCGCTATATACTCGTGGTTATCGCCTTGTAGAAATGTTCAACTCTTAACTTTCAGAAATATAAGTAACAAAAAAAGAGGTCTGGTATTAGACCTCTTTATCAATTTTTATCAACCCATATACCTAGATTCATAAATTTTCCGAAATAGAAAACAGATTTTTTGTAATATTAATTCTCAACAAAAAAGAGGTCTTTTTCAACCTCTTACTAATTCCCTAAAATAATATTCTATTTACAAAATTACGACAAGCCAGTATTAGCGCCTTGCTTACCAGTTGCCAGTTCTACTTTGATAATTTTGCCGCCTGCTTTTTGAATACGTTGTTGTTCACGGAACCAGTTTTCATAGGGAACTAGCTTAGTGAAGTAGGTATTTTGCAGTTCGCGTTGGGTACGAATTCGGGTTTGGCTGGGAACTAGAGCAGTAATTTTAAACAAACGGGACATATTTTGAAAATCTCCTGTAAACTTTGTGAAAACTTTTTTTATCTCAAAATCTTGAGTGCAAATCTTTTAATCATTCCAAGGCTGGAAATCAAACATCAATACTAGACCACCAACACTCATCACTGATAATTTACCAAGATAAGCAATATAACGTTCTAGCACTCACGGTTGATTTCCAGACCTTAATAAAGCCGCACCTAAATTCTTAAGCGCAAACTAGCTCTTAGCTTAAGCCAGAAGAGATATAGTCTAAGTAAACGCCCATTTCCTTACCAGCGTCAGAACCAACCAAGCTAGCGGTTACTTCCTTGATTGCTTGGATAGCTTGCACGGTAGCACCAACGGGAACTCCTAAAGAGTTGTAGGTTTCTTTCAAGCCATTTAATACACGCTCATCCAAAATGGAAGGATCGCCAGCTAACATAGCGTAGGTGGCATAGCGGAGGTAGTAGTCCAAATCACGGATACAAGCAGCATAGCGGCGGGTGGTGTACATGTTGCCGCCGGGACGGGTGATGTCAGAGTATAGCAAAGATTTTGCTACAGCTTCTTTGACGATCGCAGCAGCGTTAGCGCTGATGGTGCTAGCAGCACGTACCCGCAGTTCGCCAGTAGCGAAGTAGCCTTTTAGTTTTTCTAAAGCAGAGTTGTCTAAGTATTTACCTTGAACGTCTGCGGAGTTAATGACAGCGGTAATTGCGTCTTGAGCCATGTTGTTAATTCCTTATTTCCAACCGTATTGCAATACTTCTGTTTCGGCAGGGAAACAGCATCACCCTATAGCAGGGCACCAACTAGGTAGTCGAAGTAGGTACCAGCTTCAGAAGCATCATCACCAGACAGCAATGTAGTAGCTACATTCTTCAACCCACGGATACCTTCAGCAACACCATCAATAGGAGTTCCCAAGGACTTGTACAGTTCACGCGCACCGATAACACCAATTTCTTCAATCGGTGTAACATCACCAGCAACGATACCGTAGGTAACGAGGCGGAGGTAGTAATCTAGGTCACGCAGGCAAGTAGCAGTCAATTCTTGACCGTAAGCGTTACCACCAGGAGACACAACATCAGGACGCTTTTGGAACAATTGATCGCCAGCTTGCTTAACCAGCCGCTCACGATTTTCTGTCAAAATTTGAGCAATCCGCACGCGGCGTTCACCACTGGCAACAAAGGATTTGATCCGATCCAATTCACCAGGGCTGAGGTAGCGAGCTTCTGCATCAGCATTCACGATAGCTTTCGTGACGATACTCATTAATGGATTCCTCCAATACAAATGAAACCAGGATTTGATTAAACTGGTGAGACTCTAAATTTGGTTTACTGAGTTCGTTCTCTCGTCCTTTTAGACACAACAGTTTGATAACTGCTACGACTAATTAATTACGAGTTTTCTTGAGTCAACACAAGTACACAAGCTTCTAAACTCAGTTACCTTCCGCAAAACATTTTCCGGCATTCTGTTGAGCATTTATGACTGCTCTTAACACTTTGTAATATTACCTTTCAGAATTCCCTGTTTTAGCTGTAATCTGAGAGCAATATTACGAAAGGTTACGAAGGGGGAAGGTCACAGGGTACAGGGCACAGGAAATAATCTGTACCCTATTCCCTATTCCCTATTCCCTATTCCCTATTCCCTATTGAGAAGCGGTTGTAAGGCACAACATCTTCACCGAAGTAGCGGCTATATTCTGGACTTTCGACTATTGCTTTTACAGCAGCCGATAAACCACTATCAGTTAGCAGCTGGTTGCACTGGCGAATTTCTTCCTGATCTGCGGGTGTACGCCCCAACAGGTGACGGAAGAGGAACTCAGTGACCTTGGCATGAGGATAAGGTGATAAGAAGCGCTGACGATAGATTTCGGAACTAGCTAGTTCACACACAAACTCCCGCACGGAAATTTCACCATTCTGGAGTTTGCTGTCTAGGTCAGTACAGCGGAAATTATCAGGCACTTCACCGCTAAATACATCCAATACCTGACAGTAAATGGCGTTGATTACCTGTTGTGTTTCGGCTTGGTTTGCGCTTTCTGTTAGACGGTAAATGCGTGCATGTTTACGCACACCTAGTTCTACGGGTTGTCCGCTACCATCGTTGTAGGAACGACCCAGTTCAGCAAAAGCGGGCTTGCTTTTGTTGATACCGTTTGTTTGGGTTGCTATATCTGCGATCGCCTGCGTCAAAAGTGGCGTATCGTTACTAACTCCTACACGTGCTTGCACGGGTTTAAAGCTAGGCACAACTACGTCATCATTTTGCTTGGTCAGCTGGTTGTATAGCTTCTCGGTATTCGGGAAGTTTGCCGCAGGTAGGGTTGGGAAGCGACGGTAAGGAACCGTATCTTCACCAAATACCTGGTTATATTCCACACTGTCTACCAAAGCACCAATAAAGGCACGAATCCCTTGAGTAGCCAAAATTTGGTTATATTTGCGGATTTCTGCCTGGTCTAATGGCGCACGTCCCAAGAAGTGTTTGGTTCCCAACTCAATCACTTTGGTGTTGGGGTAGGGTGTGTAGAATTCTTTCAGGTAGAGGTTCGAGTAACCCAAACCTTGAATAAATTCCTTCACACTGATTTCGCCGTTCCCCAACTTGCTTTCCCACGCCGTAAATTCATTTTTAGCGATGTAGGGTGCAATATCGCGCTCAAAAATCTGACGATAGGCAGCGCTAATCAAGGTTTTCACTGCAACCTTGTCGCTGGTATTGGAAACCAGTTTGAAGATTTTGGTTTGTTCGCGTTGCTTGCTAACACCTTGGTTAATACGGAACTGAATATCTGGTTCTGACCGTTTTTCTGTGACTGTACCCAGTGTCACAAAGCTTGGCGTTACTTCCTTCTGGACTTTGGCTGCAACATCTTCACGAATGCTACCAACGCGCAATTGCCGCCCAGATACACCACCGGGAGTCAGATACCGTTCGTAAGGAATTGTATCTTCACCAAATGCCTCGCTGTATTCTACGCTGTTAATGATCGCATCAACTACTGCGTAAAAGCCTTGTTTGGAAGCAATGTCAAAGTACTTGTTGATTTCTTGACGGCCATAAGTCGGACGACCCAACAAGCGGCGGTGAATATACTCGATCGCTTTACAAACATAGAGCGATGACCAGTACAGATTGCGGAATACATCCGACTTAGCCAAAGCACGGATAAACTCCCGTACAGAGATGTCACCGTTTTCCAGCTTGATTTCTAATACCTTCGGGCGCTGACCTTCGTAAAGATCGCGACCGAAAACTTGCAGGTAAGCAGCTTTAATCAATGCTTGCGTGGAGCTTTCGGAGAATCTGACGCTAGAATTTTTGGCAGCTTTTTTACCTCTAGTACCAGGCAGCTGGTCTAATTTGAACACCTTGGGCCCAAGAGTACCAGGAGCTTCACCCCGCGCTTTGGGGTTACTATTTTGGTTATTAATCCCTGCCCCTTGGTGAATCAGGATGCGTTTGGTATCCTTGCCAAAAGGAGCCGGACGGGTGCTGGGGTTGCGAGTTTCTTTCGGGAAAATCGCACCAAACTGAATTTCCAGGGGGTCATTACCAGAACCGTAAGGATGTTGGTCTGGTAGTGGCTGTTCGTAAGCCGCAAATGTGGTAATGAACTGAGGTATCTTGCGGAAAGGCGCACTGTAGTTAAACAGGTCTTGCTGCGGCCCCCAGTTGCGACATTCTTGTGCTTCTTGCCCCAGACCCCGGAGGTAAGGTACTGTTTCTTCACCAAAATAGTCGCCGTATTCAGCAGAATCGACTAAGGCATCTACCAAGGCTGGCAGACCACCATTAGAAATAATCGAGAAGTATTTTTGCACTTCTTCCCGGCTACTTGGGCCCCGTCCTAAAATGTGGCGGAAAGCAAGTTCGACGACTCGGCTGTTAATAAAAGGCTGGTAAAACTGTTTTTGGTAAAGGGGAGATTTAGCAAGACGACGAACAAACTCCTTCACGGAGATATCGCCATTTTTTACCTTGGATTCTAAGTCAGATATGGACAAGCTATAAGCACGGGTAATGTCGCGCTCAAAAATTTGCCGATATGCCGCTTTGATTACCTCATTTTTTTCGCTAGCTGACAACCCAGTTTTCATCACAAACTTGGGACGGCGTTCTGCTGCATTAAAGTAAATTTGCGGCAGTTGCAACCCTTGCTGGTCGCTAGAGGGACGTTGACGGACTTTATTTGAAGGTGTGGCTGCTTTGAATTCTGTTAACAAAACATCCATGTACTGAGACACAATTTCTGTAGCCTCAGCATCTTTGCGGAAAAAGGAAAGCGATCCGGCTTTGATTTCTTGCAAAGCTACCAGCGTTGCTTCACCAGAGCAGGCATTTTCAATTATTTCCCGTAAACCCCGTGTGTTCACCGCTATGATGTTGGGGTCACCAGCAACGATCGCATAAGTAGCGTAGCGCAAGAACCAGGATAAATCCCGTAAGCTCTTGGCCATATTGCTCGGCCCATAACGAGCAATGTTAATTGGTCTGAAACCTGCGGGTACTGGGCCGCTGGGGGATGAGTTAAATATTGATCGTAAATTTTCTAGGAACCCGCCACGACTTTCAACATAGGTTACAGTTCCTAGTTGCATCCCTTGCTGAACATTAGCACCACCACCACCAGCAGTTACTAGTTCTGCTTCTCTGGGCTTTTCTAAAAAAGCCATTGGCGAACCACCGACAAAAATCCGGTTGGCAGCGCGAGACACAATAATCTCGGCATTATCTGTAAGCGTCTGGGAAATCTCTAAACGCTTTGCACCAGATGCAAAATAGCTTGCCAGTTCATTAAGTTCACCACTTCCCAAAAAGCGGTCTTGCTGCTCGGCTTGGGTAATTGTCGCTACAGCTAGGGTTTGATATAGTTGCGGACGCGCAACTGAGCTTCCACCACTCGCCTTAACACTCATCGGCTTTGTAAAACTCCCATCATAATCGTTATATATGTTAAATCTGGGTCGCTTTGAGGCTTGACACATCGGTGTCTCTATGCTTTATGAACTTGAGAGTATTGCCTGCAAAACTGCCAGTAAATTAACCCAGTTAGCTTTTAGATTAGAACGTTTTGCGTTCTCAAGGCTGGTTTATTAAGAAGTGTGTAGAACCTGTAGCTTAGATACATCCAGTCTCAAGAGTACATACTCTTGTTTGGCTGAGATCAAATCTAAGTTTTGTAACTCAGAAATAGGCTAGGCATGGTCTACTGATGCTGAAAATCTCTATTTTGATGTTTGTGGCAGTATCCATTCCACGATTATTGCAAATGTTACAAAATCTTAGTTGAAACTAAATTTCCTTCAGCAATGATCGGTGGACAGTAGTCATTAGTCGATGTTAAGTTGTTTTTGTTACTGATGACTGAATATTACGAAATAACGCCGCCCTGGAAATAATTCTCAAATTGCGGTGTTTTTTAGCTTTAGCTATCAGTATTCTTTAACGGGAAAATACTATGCACAAAAGTTCTAAATTTAACTATTTATTCAATGTTGCTCTGTCTGCGATCGCAGTTATTTTAGCTATCACTCCTGCAAATGCGCTTCCAGAGCAAAACATCAACACCGTTGTTAAGTGGGCAAAAACGCGATCGCAATTACCAACTTTGAGATACAACAGCGAAGCCCACGGCTACGAGGGTACAAAGGGAAATTTATACTTTTATGCTGATGTCACTTCTCAAAATGGGAAAGTAACTAAAGAAGGTATAACCGTTAGTGGTGACTCAAGCATCAAATTCACCACAAAAAATGCCAAAGCGGTGAAATTGTTACAAAATATTTATAATTCTAATATTGCTAATGACTTTCAGAAGTCTCAGTATGTCACCAAGGTTGGACGTGACCAGTATTATCGCGGACAAAAGTTTGCTTACATCACTGCTGAGGTGCAAGGTGGGTCATCATTGCAGATAATTCCCTTGAATAAGTTGCAAGAGTTTATAGATAATGCCAAATATTGCCAAACCAATCAGTGCGACCTTTAATTAGGGATTTCTAAGAAATAAACTAACCACAGAGACGCAGAGAACACAGAGAGAGGATTTTTGTGTCAGTTTTGGGATATTTTTTATTTGGAAGTCTCTTAAGCCTGTAGCCTGGAATCTACATAAGCATTATTAGTAAATAAAGGCACGCAATCACTTACGTTATGGGCGGCGGACAGTTCAACATCTGACTCAAAACCTTTTTCAATCAACTCTTTACCCGAACTGCATTTTTTCAAGTATCCCAGTAAATCCTGCTGGAAAGCCTGAAATGTTGTTACAGCAACTTCGGCTTCTGGTGATAGACTGCCATCTAAATAACTGAGAATTGCCCCAGCACCAATTAAATCTTCAAATGTAGGACGTAGGCTACCATCTTCTTGCCACCTTTCACCGGCAGGAATCACAGCGATTTTATCGCCATACTTTTGAGCAAACTGCGCTACAGCTTGGCAATTTCGCAAGCAACCAGCCAAAGTTGGTGTATCCCCTGTAAGTAAAGTCAGAAAAGAACCATTAGGTGAAGGTAAAACTAGTCTAGTTCCAGCAGGAATCTGAGTGACCGATTTTGGCGAAAGAGAATATCCAATTGTTGTCGAACGTTGTCTATGACTTGCTAACTCTGCTTGCACTGATTTGGCATAATCTATGGCTGATTCATCTTTATATGCGTAGGGAAAAATTATCGCGCCGTGATTTGTGGCAATTTCCACGCAGGTAGAAAAAGAGAGAATGTCAACTATCACAATTACATCACTTATGGGAGCGAGTTCAGCAACTCCTTGTGCCCCCCATTCACAGCGTAAATCAAACTCTGATTGGTTGTAAATCATTGGAGCGATCGCAAAAGAAAATATTATAAAAATCAAACCATAGGTAAGTAAGGCAGTGTAAATTCTTAAAGGTTTGTAGTCATCTACGAAACGCTATGCTAACACGTACAAACTAAAGGTTAGCAGTAAGTAGGTCGGCAGTTATAATCAATATAAAACTTTCAGGTTGGAAATATTATGAATTTAACTGTAAAAACTTATCCTAACAATACTGTACCCAAGTTAAATTATGATGTGCTGATTGAAAATCAAGCAGATGGTGGGGTTATTGCGACAGTATTAGGCTTGCCAGATTTTAAAGGCTCTGGTGTAACTAAAGAAGAAGCACTAGAAAAACTAATTCAAATTTTACAAGAGCGAAAACCAGAAATAGTAACTTTGGAAATTGAACCTCCCCAAATCGAACATCCTTGGATGAAATTTGCGGGTATGTTCAAGGATGATCCGCAATTTGACGAGATGCTAGCATATATAAAAGCTGATCGCCGTGAACTTGACGCACAAATGGAGGAATATTATCGGCAACTTGATGCGGAGGATGAAACTAAGTGACTTTATGGATACTTGATACGGATCACGTCTTACTTTTTCAACAGATGCATCCAGTTGTGACACGGCGTATTAATGCAGTCAATTCTAAAGACATTGCCATAACGATAATTACAGTTGAAGAACAACTGCGTGGGAGGTTTAATGTAATCAGAAAGGCTTCCTTATCTGATGCATTGGTATTAGCTTACGCAAAGCTAGAGGCTACTTTAGAGTTTTTCAAAAATGTGCGATCGCTAGGATTTGATGAGTATGCTATTAATTGTTACGAAGACTTGATTCGTCAAAGAATCCGCATTGGTACACAAGATTTGCGAATTGCGGCAATACAGAATTACAGGGCAACGATTTTCTGGATTTTCAACGAATTCCGGCATTCCTACAGCCATTTAATGCTCCTAACTAAGTAAATTTTTATACAAAATTATAATTAAATTTTATTAGCGAAGAGATACTTGAACAATAGTGTTATTAATAAAACAACTTATATACTTAAAATATATGGGCTGATGACGATCGTAATTATTTGTCTACCTGAAGTGTCCAGCATTCGCTAAACTCAGAAATGCTGCGTTATTCCTCATCATGTCCGATTCCCAAACTGTTAGTGCTGCTGTTGCCAAACTCTACAATACCTATCCCTTTCCGCCAGAAGCTTTGTTGGATGAACCACCACCAGGCTATAACTGGCGCTGGAACTGGCTAGCTGCTCATAATTTTTGCACAGGTCAAAAACCCCAAAGGCAAGATATTAGGATTTTAGATGCAGGTTGCGGTACAGGGGTAAGTACAGAGTACCTGGTTCATCTCAATCCCCAGGCTTCTGTTGTGGGGATTGATCTCAGTACTGGGGCTTTGGATGTAGCAAAAGAACGTTGTCAGCGTTCTGGTGCTAACCGTGTTGAGTTTCATCACCTCAGCTTGTTTGATGTGGAACAGTTACCAGGTGAGTTTGATTTAATTAACTGTGTTGGCGTTTTGCACCATACCTCCGATCCAATTCGCGGTATTCAAGCTTTGGCGCAGAAGTTAGCCCCAGGCGGCTTAATGCACATTTTTGTGTACGGAGAGTTGGGACGCTGGGAAATTCAACTCATGCAAAAAGCGATCGCACTTCTGCAAGGTGACAAAAAAGGCGACTACCGCGATGGTGTCCAAATCGGACGGCAAATATTTGCTTCTTTACCAGAAAATAACCGAATTGTCAAATACGAAAAGCAGCGTTGGTCATTAGAAAACCACAAGGATGAACACTTTGCCGATATGTACGTTCATCCCCAAGAAATTGACTACAACATTGAGACGCTGTTTGAATTAATTGATGCTTCGGGATTAGAGTTTATTGGTTTCTCGAATCCGAGTTTCTGGGATTTGGAGAGACTTTTGAGCAAAGCACCAGAGTTAGTAGAACGGGCAAAAGACTTGAGCGATCGCCAGCTTTATCGCCTGATAGAATTACTAGACCCAGAAGTAACTCATTACGAGTTTTTCCTTGGCCGTCCTCCCTTAGTTAAAACTGACTGGTCAGACGACAAAGCTTTATTAGCAGCGATTCCCGAACTTAATCCTTGTATTGAAGGATTTCCCAGTCAATGCTTCTTTAACTACAATTACCAGATTGTTAATTTATCTGAACCAGAGTTTAAATTTATGCAAAAGTGTGATGCGAATTCAACGGTTGCAGAGATTTTGGCTGATGTGCAACTGGGATTAGATGAAGTAAGAAAACTTCTTCAGCAGCAACTGATATTATTAACACCTGCTTAATCGCACTCCAATTCCACGCTGGCTTAATAAAAGCAATTTATACTTATCGTGAGGAGCGATCGCCCATCACCACTTTTGGTAAATTAATGTAGATTAGGAAAGTGCCCAACAAACGGGTATTCTAAATCCCAAAAGTTGGAGTTTTTTGAAATTCAGCAGTGGTGCGCTGCTTAATGACAAGCTGCTACTTTCTGATTTGCGGTACGTCTATACACTCCTCAAGCACCAGTTGATTTTATTGGACACCCAATTACTTCAAACACCAAGATGCTATGTAACGACTTTGGAGGACAATAATCTAGTCAAAAAAGCTGGAATTGGAAGAAATTTTGAATTTTTAGGCAACGATAATTTGATTATTCACCCACACAGTCTTTTACATCATCAGCCGCTCTCTCGCTTCTGGGAGCGCGATTTTACTGACTGTGTAACGTTGCCAAGAAGTTAATTGTTTTTTCCTAAAGTATTGTTACCGGATCGTGATATGATTCAGCTGACTGAATGTGCAGTCATCATAATTTAACTGTACTGGTTTCAAGTCTCGTGAGCTTGTCAGACGAATCAATTGCGCCCACTCCGACAACGCAACAAGATGCTAAAACTGATTCTGGAGACACAGAATCAGGTAACTCTATGCGAGAGTTTTATCAACTCTTCCAGCGATTGTTGGTAATCACGCTTGTCTTGACGGGGGTTATTTTTATCTCTGTGTGGATTTTTTATTCCTTAAACATTGCCCTAAATTATTTAATTGGGGCGTGTACAGGTGTGGTTTACTTAAAAATGTTGGCTAGAGACGTTGAGCAACTTGGTAGTGAAAAAACCAGTTTGAGCAAAACTCGTTTTGCTCTATTTATGGGAGTCATGATCGTGGCAACTCAATGGCGTGAGCTACAGATTTTGCCCATATTTTTGGGATTTCTAACTTACAAAGCCACGCTCCTCGTCTATATGGTGCAAATTGCGTTCATTCCTGATTCTTAAAAAGTCAGGCTCACAAAGATAGTAATCCCATCCTCGATCGTTGGGGAAAATGCTTGAAGAATGCAAATGCTTAGTGTCTTAAACGCCTTTAATTCTTTTCCCCTCGCCGAATTAGAAGTAGGTCATCATTTCTACTGGCAGTTGGGCAATCTTAAAATTCATGGGCAAGTTTTTCTCACCTCATGGTTTGTGATTAGCATTTTAGTAGTGGCTTCAATAGCTGCTACTCGCAACGCACAAAGAATTCCCAAGGGCATCCAGAATTTGATGGAATACGCCCTAGAATTTATTCGTGATTTGGCCAAAAACCAACTTGGTGAGAAAGAGTACCGCCCTTGGGTGCCATTTATTGGCACATTGTTCTTGTTTATTTTCGTATCGAACTGGTCAGGTGCGTTAATTCCCTGGAAGCTCATCAAGCTACCTTCGGGCGAATTGGCAGCTCCCACCAATGACATCAATACGACTGTTGCATTGGCATTGCTGACTTCCTTAGCGTACTTTTATGCGGGTTTTAGCAAGCGGGGTTTAGGCTACTTTAAGAAATATATAGAGCCAACACCCGTTTTGTTGCCGATCGCAATTCTCGAAGATTTCACCAAGCCCCTCTCTCTAAGCTTCCGGCTATTTGGTAATATTTTGGCGGATGAATTGGTAGTCGCGGTATTGGTGCTGCTAGTTCCTCTATTTGTACCTCTGCCTGTAATGGCCTTGGGTTTATTTACCAGTGCCATTCAAGCCCTGGTTTTCGCCACCCTAGCCGGAGCATACATTCATGAGGCAATGGAGGGACATGGTGGAGAAGAACATGAGGAGCATTAAACTTCTCAGTTGATAGCACAGTTCCAAGAGCATTTTGCTCAAAACATCGCAAAGCGCGATCAAAGAACTCATGTGCAGCGTGAAAACCACGTTTCTAGTCGTTAACGTACTTTTGTTAGTTTTGTAATCAAAGCAAGGAAAATCAACATGGATCCATTAGTTCAGGCTGCTTCAGTTCTCGCTGCTGCTTTAGCGATTGGTTTAGCTGCAATTGGCCCTGGTATTGGTCAAGGTAACGCTGCTGGACAAGCAGTAGAAGGTATTGCTCGTCAACCTGAAGCAGAAGGAAAAATTCGCGGTACTCTGCTATTAACCTTGGCATTCATGGAATCCTTGACTATCTATGGTCTAGTAATTGCCCTGGTATTGCTGTTCGCTAACCCCTTCGGTTAATACCTGAAAATTTTTGCGAGTGTGGAGACGTGAATCATCACGCCTCTACAATCAAAACGTTTTGGGTATCTCAATAGTTATAATGTTCAGTTGACCCTTGTTGGCTATGGGTCTCTAAAATATGAAAGGTTGGATGACGTTGCTAGCCATGAAAACTGCTACTCCAGCCAAAGAGGAGACAAATGTTTGATTTCGATGCTACCTTGCCCTTCATGGCATTGCAATTCCTGCTATTAGCAGCTGTGTTGAATGCAATTTTCTATAAGCCACTGACCAAGGTACTAGACGATCGCGATAGTTACATCCGAACGAATACCCTTGAGGCGAAAGAAAGCTTGGCTAAAGCCGAACGCTTGGCTACCGAATATGAGCAGCAACTCGCAGACGCTCGCAGACAATCGCAAGCTACTGTAGAAGCCGCTCAACTTGAAGCTAAGAAAATTACTGCCGAAAAAATTGCTGAAGCCCAAAAGGAAGCCCAGTCTCAACGAGAACAAGCTTCTGTTGAAATAGAGCAACAAAAACAAGAAGCTTTTCGTACCTTAGAGCAACAAGTTGATGCTCTAAGTAGGCAGATTCTAGAAAAACTATTGGGGCCAACTCCAGTTAGATAAGCTAACGAGATTGGTTCTGTGTAAAGCATACGCGCAACTGGCCCCTAGTCCAGAGCGCAAAATTTAAGTGTCAAAAAAAGGCACTTTTTCCCTTCTTGGGAAAGATACTTAATTTCCTGACAGGGAAAAGATACTTAAATTTCCTTCCCTAGGGGAAAATACAACGTACTAGCAAGCGAGCAGCGCACTTGTAAATGGGTATCATGGGGACATTCTTATTACTTGCCGCAGAAGCGAACGCTGTTCACTCTGAATTGGCAGAAGGCGCAGCAGAAGGTGGTTTCGGTCTAAACCTAGACATTTTTGAAACCAATCTGATCAATCTAGCGATTCTGGTTGGCATACTATTCTACTTCGGACGTAAAGTTTTAAGCAATATCCTGAACGAGCGACAATCTAATATTGCCACCGCAATTCAGGAAGCAGAAGGGCGCTTAAAAGAGGCAAAGACTGCCCTTTCCCAAGCGCAAGAGCAGTTGAAGCAATCTCAAGCAGAAGCAGAACGTATCCGCCAATCGTCCGTAGAAAATGCTCAAAAAGCGAAAGAAGCCTTGTTAGCGAAAGCAGCGCAAGACGTAGAACGCTTGAAACAAACAGCAGCAGCAGATTTAAACAGCGAAACCGAGCGAGCGATCGCTCAACTACGGCAACGAGTTGCTACACTAGCATTGCAAAAAGTCGAATCGCAACTCAAAGGCGGGATTGCCGACGATGCTCAACAAAGTTTAATTGATCGTAGCATCGCACAATTGGGAGGCAATGTATGACAAGTCAGGTAGCGGCAGCCGAAGTAGCCCAACCTTACGCACAGGCACTTTTGTCAATAGCGCAATCGAAAAATTTGACAGAAGAGTTCGGGGAAGATGCGCGGACTTTCCTGGGACTGCTCAGAGCAGACAAACAGCTACACAACTTCTTCAGCAACCCGTTTATTCAGGCTGAGAACAAAAAAGCTCTCATCAAACAAATACTCGGTGAAGGCTCTAACCCCTACTTACGCAACTTTTTGTTGATACTAGTAGACAAACGCCGTATTGCATTCTTGGAATCGATTTTTCAACAATATCTGGCGCTGTTGCGGCAGCTGAATCAAACCGTATTAGCGGAAGTAATTTCAGCCGTTCCCCTCACAGA
This sequence comes from Nostoc sp. C110, assembly GCF_043099725.1. Lineage (GTDB taxonomy): Bacteria > Cyanobacteriota > Cyanobacteriia > Cyanobacteriales > Nostocaceae > Nostoc > Nostoc muscorum_A. Next base: position 378,374 of record NZ_CP171148.1, read on the forward strand.
AGCTCAACAGCAGGCAATTATCCAAAAGGTCATTGCCATCAGCAATGCTCGCCAGGTAGAACTAGAAACCAAGGTAGACAGTGAGTTAATTGGTGGTGTGATTATTAAAGTAGGTTCGCAGGTAATTGATGCCAGTATCCGGGGTCAACTGCGCCGCCTTTCATTGCGCTTAACTAATAGCTAGAAGGTTAGGATTAGAAGTTGGGAGTTAGGAGTTAGGAGTTAGGAGTTGGGAGTTAAGTAAACAGTAATTTATTTTGACTTTTAACTTTTAACTTTTGCTTTTTTAACTCATCACTACTCACTCTTAACTCAGCACTCTTAACTCAGCACTCAGCACTGAATTCCGTCTCGAAAGCAAACAAGATAGACACATGAGCATATCAATTAGACCTGACGAAATTAGCAGCATTATCCAACAACAAATCGAGCAATACGATCAAGAGGTCAAAGTTGCTAACGTTGGTACCGTCCTACAAGTAGGTGACGGTATTGCCCGGATCTATGGTCTGGAAAAGGCTATGGCTGGGGAACTCTTAGAATTTGAAGATGGCACAATTGGCATCGCCCAAAACTTAGAAGAAGACAACGTGGGCGCGGTGTTGATGGGTGAAGGGCTGGAAATTCAAGAAGGTAGTTCTGTAACCGCTACTGGTAGAATTGCTCAGATTCCAGTAGGAGAAGCCTTAATTGGAAGAGTTGTAGACGCTTTGGGTCGCCCCATCGATGGTAAGGGAGACATCAAATCCTCAGAAAGCCGTTTGATTGAATCTCCAGCGCCTGGTATTATTGCTCGTCGATCTGTACACGAACCCATGCAAACGGGGATTACAGCTATTGACTCAATGATTCCTATCGGTCGCGGTCAACGGGAATTGATTATTGGCGATCGCCAAACCGGTAAAACTGCGATCGCGATCGACACCATCATCAACCAAAAAGAAGAAGATGTAGTTTGTGTCTACGTTGCCATCGGTCAAAAGGCTTCCACCGTCGCTAACGTGGTGCAGACATTGCAAGAAAAAGGCGCGATGGATTACACCATCGTCGTCGCCGCTAGTGCCAGTGAACCAGCAACACTACAATACCTAGCTCCTTACACAGGCGCAACTATTGCCGAGTACTTTATGTACAAAGGCAAAGCTACCCTAGTAATTTACGACGATCTTTCCAAGCAAGCCCAAGCTTATCGCCAAATGTCCCTGCTGCTACGTCGCCCACCCGGACGCGAAGCTTACCCTGGAGATGTATTCTACATTCACTCTCGTTTGTTAGAAAGAGCCGCCAAGCTGAGTGATGAATTAGGTAAAGGCAGCATGACCGCCCTACCAATCATCGAAACCCAAGCTGGTGACGTTTCGGCATACATCCCCACAAACGTAATTTCCATTACCGATGGTCAGATATTCCTATCTTCTGACTTGTTCAACGCTGGTATCCGTCCAGCTGTGAACCCAGGTATTTCAGTATCCCGCGTGGGTTCTGCGGCTCAAACCAAGGCAATGAAAAAAGTTGCCGGTAAGATTAAATTGGAACTAGCCCAATTTGACGACCTGCAAGCCTTCGCACAATTTGCTTCTGACTTAGATAAAGCCACTCAAGACCAGTTGGCACGTGGTCAACGGTTACGCGAACTTCTTAAGCAGCCACAAAATTCGCCACTCTCAGTATACGAGCAAGTAGCAATTCTTTACGCTGGTATCAATGGTTATTTGGATGACGTTCCTGTAGATAAAGTCACCACCTTTACCCAAGGTCTGCGGGAGTACTTAAAGTCTGGTAAAACCCAGTATGCCGAAGGAGTAAGAGCCTCCAAAGCACTAGGTGATGCAGAAGAAGCTGCCTTGAAAGAAGCACTTACCGAATACAAGAAGACTTTCAAAGCAGCAGCGTAATTACAGTGCTGAGTGCTGAGTGCCGAGTGCTGAGTAGCTATAAGTGTTGAGTTGAAGAAAGTTTTTCATTCAAAACTCAAAATTTCAAACTCAGAACTCAGGACTCAGAACTCAGAACTCAGAACTCAGGACTCAGAACTTAAAGTTATGGCCAATCTAAAAGCAATACGCGATCGCATTCAGTCGGTCAAAAACACCAAAAAAATCACAGAAGCCATGCGTCTCGTAGCTGCGGCTAGAGTGCGTCGGGCGCAAGAACAAGTACTAGCGACTCGCCCCTTTGCCGATCGCTTGGCACAAGTATTATATGGTTTGCAAAGCCGTTTGCGCTTTGAAGAAGCAAACCTGCCACTACTGAAAAAAAGAGAAGTTAAGTCTGTCGGGCTGTTGGTAATTTCAGGCGATCGCGGTTTATGCGGCGGCTACAATAATAACGTTATCCGTCGTGCAGAAAATCGCGCCAAGGAAATCAAGGCAGAAGGTTTAAACTATCAATTTGTGATCGTCGGGCGCAAAGCTACACAGTACTTTCAACGCCGCGATCAGCCCATTGATGCCACTTACAGCGGCTTAGAGCAAATTCCCACCGCAGCCGAAGCTAATCAGATTGCCGATCAACTACTTTCCTTATTCCTTTCGGAAGAAGTAGACCGCATCGAATTAATCTATACCAGATTTCTTTCCTTGGTTAGCTCCCGTCCTGTAATCCAAACCTTACTGCCCCTCGATCCGCAAGGTCTAGAAGCGGGTGATGACGAAATCTTCCGCTTGACAACCCGTGGCGGTAAATTTGAAGTAGAACGGGAGAAAGTGGCTAGCCAAGTTCGCGCGTTGGCTCCTGACATGATTTTCGAGCAAGATCCAGTACAGATCCTCGATTCTTTGTTGCCCCTGTATCTGAGTAACCAGCTATTGCGGGCGCTGCAAGAATCTGCGGCTAGTGAACTAGCAGCGCGGATGACAGCTATGAGTAATGCTAGTGAAAATGCGGGTGAATTGATTAATACCCTCACACTGTCTTACAACAAAGCTCGACAAGCTGCCATTACCCAAGAACTCCTAGAGGTTGTAGGTGGTGCTGAAGCACTAACTTAGGAAAATATTTGTTGTGGATTATGGCAAATAGCCAATTGCTAATGGTTTTAAAATTAGCGATTGGCTATTTTGACTAAGTGGAGCCATATATTCTGACTTTGATAATTACGAATTACGAATTACGAATTACAAATTCAAGAATCGCGTATTATAATCGAAGTATGAAGTGCATGGGTCCGTCACGGTTTCGACAGGTTGGCGAACGCTGCTCTGTGATTCAGGTCGAGAGTGAGTCTCCTCTCGGAAATCAAAGGCTCAAACAAAAAGTAAATGCGAATAACATCGTTAACTTTGCTCGTAAGGATGCTCTAGTAGCTGCCTAAACACCTCTTATAGGTTCGAGCGTCTTCGGTTTGACTCCGTTAAGGACTGAAGACCAAACCCCAACGGATGCTCTAGTAAGCGTTCTCTGGTTGGCTTGCTAGCTAAGATTAAATCAGAGAATCCTACGTTCGGGATAATGAACGATTCCCGCCTTGAGGGTCAGAAAGGCTAAACCTGTGAATGAGCGGGGGGTCAATACCCAATTTGGACAGCAGTTCGACTCTGCTCGGATCCACTAAGAATAAATAACAAGTCCACCTGATAATTTCATATCAAGGTGGATTTTGTTTTGTGCTGTCTGAATATATTAAATCAGTAGACCGAATTGAGCCAAGAAAGGAATCAATTCAAAATCCAAAATTAGTGGAATTTCAGCATTTCCTGATGAAAGGATGTTCATTTTGTTCTACTTAAATTATTTAGCACTTCGGTGTATTTGAGCTACATCACCATCAACGTGCTAATTTTTACCAAAGTTCATTCAGGCTGTTAAAATCTTCTTGGTCTGCATCATCAAGGTTCAAAGCAAAAGTTCGACATTCTAAATCCTTGCTTTGCTAATTGCTGCAAAACCCTGGTCGGTGATTTAATCCGTAACAGACCCCCAGCAGCCTTTGACTTTGGGAGAAACGCCAAAGCGATCGCCTCTTCAGTTTTGCTATTACTATCGTTGTAGCAAAGATATGCGATCGCCTACCAATCCTGTCCTAACTTTTGCATTGAAGAAGTTACTAAGAGCTATGAGAAGCTTTAATTATTCTGTTCCTGAGGTTGTTTGCGTGCTGTTCCAAACCTTCTTCCCCTTTGTTTAAGTACCCGTCGTAACCGATCTGCACTCAAGCTTACTTGGCGTTCAGATGCCAGCTTTTTTGCTAATTGTTTAGAGTTATAAGTCTGTGACTCTTGAGCTAAACAATTTTCTAGATAAACCAAATCTGATTCTGAATATCGAGGTTTTCCACCTCGGCCAGGAGCATCCCACAGACCTGCTAAACCCATCTTTTCCCAACGATGAAGGGTTTGACGTACTGTTGAAATTGCCCAGTTCAAACCTTTAGCAATTTGCTCATTTTTTAAGCCACGATTATTTAGCAGTAAGACTTGAGCCCGATCCTTGGTGCGTTGAGGAACTTGTTTCGCTTTTCTTAACTCTTCTAAAGTCAGCTTTTCTTGCTCAGTTAGAAAGACTTTTAATCTGCATCCCATAATTAATAACCTTTTACACAGTTAATTGTTGCCATCTTTTCTTAAGAATTTGTTAGCGTTATTCTAATTAATGTCTAAAGTCGATAATAAAGGACTGTATCATTAAAATTCTTCAATTATTCTTATGATTACGGCGATTTATCGAAACTTTAAAAATAATTTTTACGCTATTTTCCATTGGAATGAGCAGAAAAACATATACATAGAAGCCTTCTTCCTTTTTATTCAACTCATCTCTGGAAATTTTTCTTACCTATCTCCAAAAAATATCTATTTTCTCGACTTCACATAAATTTTATATTTCACATAACAATATTATTGCTTGAAACAAAAATATATTCAATACCTATTGGAGATAGAAAAATTTGTGTTGCTTTTCCTGTCTTTAACACTTTTCCTACTTTTCCTACCTTTCCTACTTTTCCTACTTTTTTGTAAAATAGCGTCTTAAAAAACTAACTTTTAATCTATCCTATTAAGACAATTATTTTACGCCATAACTACAGAGTTTATTTGTAAAACCTAGTATATTTTTATCATTTATACGTCATTCTCAAAAGAATTAACTTTTATTTATCAACTTCCTTATGCAGCCATTTAAGAGGCAAAAACAATTAAAGAGTAGGCTTTTGAGTTGTATTTAGTTTTATATAATAGTCCTAGATGTATGATATTAGTTTTGATGTTTTCAGTTTTTATTGTCAAATAATATAAAGAAAATGATATTTTTAAATTAGAATAAAATTAGATAAATAGCAAAATAAAATACTAAGTATATTTTTCGAATTAAATTAATATTGAGTAGATTTTTTGAGTCATATTTCTTGCTAGAAAACAGCAACAATTGATACAAGTTAAATTTTTCAAAAACTGATATTCATTACAACTTAAACAAAAAATAATAGAGAGAATGGGGGCAGAAGAAAAACCTGACAATTTGCGCTCGGAGACGAATAATGGTAGCGATGTCTACGACCGGCAAGGCCAACGCAGAGAACGCTCAACATCGGCTAACTATACAAACTGTAGAAATTGCCCCTAACACAACGGCGATTCGCTCTCTTGACTGGGATCGTGATCGCTTCGATATCGAATTTGGACTACAAAACGGTACAACCTACAATTCATATCTAATTAGGGGCGAACAAACAGTTTTGATTGATACTTCTCACCAGAAGTTTCGCGATCTGTATTTAGAGACTCTCAAAGGTCTTGTTAACCCCAAGACAATTGATTACATAATTGTTAGCCACACAGAGCCAGACCATAGCGGCTTAGTAGAAGATGTTCTCCAGTTAGCTCCTAGAGCCACCGTCTTAGCCTCAAAAGTTGCGCTTCAGTTCTTGGAAGGCTTAGTACACGATCCTTTTTCCAAGCGGGTTGTGAAAACTGGCGATCGCATCGATATAGGCAAAGGACACGAAATGGAATTCGTGAGTGCGCCTAATCTGCACTGGCCGGATACAATCTTTAGCTTTGACCGCAAAACCCAAATTCTCTACACCTGTGATGCTTTTGGGATGCACTTTTGTGATGATCGCACCTTTGACGAAGATTTAGAAGCGATTGAAGCTGACTTTAGATTTTACTACGACTGCTTGATGGGCCCTAACGCTCGTTCGCTGCTGAATGCGATGAAGCGGATGGGCGATCTAGGAAAGATTAATATTATCGCAAATGGTCACGGCCCCTTATTATACCACCATTTAGATGTTCTGACCGGGTGTTACGAAAATTGGAGCCAAAAACAAGCTAAAGCAGAAACAACAGTAGGCTTGTTTTTTGTCTCAGATTACGGTTATGGCGAGCGCCTTGGTCACGCAATTGCCGAAGGTATTTTGAAAACTGGGGTTGGAGTAGAAGTACTAGATTTAAGTACTGCTGAGAGCCAAGAAATTCAAGAACTAGCTGGAAGAGCTGCTGGCATCATTATTGGTATGCCTCCAAGTACCGCCGCCGCCGCCCAAGCTAGTATCAGTTCAGTGCTAGCTGTCGCCAAGAACAAGCAATTTCTTGGGCTGTTTGAATGTTACGGTGGGGATGATGAACCCATTGATACACTCCGCAGACAATTTCTTGACTCTGGCATCAAAGAAGCTTTCCCACCCATTCGGATTAAAGAGACTCCCAGCGCATCAACATTCCAGTTGTGTGAAGAAGCTGGTAAAGACATCGGACAATTGCTAGTGCGCGATCGCAACATCAAGCAAATCAAGTCTCTTGATGTCAACATGGAAAAGGCGTTGGGTCGCATTAGTAGTGGACTATATATAGTCACGACTAAAAAAGATAATGTCTCAAGCGCAATGCTGGCATCTTGGGTAACGCAAGCGAGTTTGCAACCATTAGGATTAACAATTGCCGTTGCGAAAGACCGCGCCATTGATTCCTTAATGCAAGTAGGCGATCGCTTCGTCCTCAACGTTTTGGAAGAAGGCAATTATCAAGAATTGAAAAAGCACTTTCTCAAGCGTTTACATCCCGGTGCTGACCGCTTTGCAGGAGTGAAAACTCAAACCGCGAAAAACGGTTCTCCCATTCTAACTGATGCTCTGGCATACATCGAATGTGAAATACAGAGCAGCATGGAATGCAGCGACCACTGGATTTTATACTGCACAGTCCAAGAAGGTCGTGTCTCTAAAAACGATGGACTCACAGCCGTTCGCCATCGCAAAGTAGGTAATTACTACTAAAGATGGGCATAGGGAATGGGGCATAGGGCATGGGGTAAGGAGTATGGGTTATTCTCCTTGTTCCCAATGCCCAATGCCCAATTCCCAATTCCCAATACTTCGACTTCGCTCAGTACAAGTGCCCAATGCCCAATTCGCTAACTTTTAACAGCTATGACCAATTCCAAGCCACGCGACGTACAAGTTCTACCAATTGCTACAAATACTAAGGCGATCAAAGCACGTAGTTGGTCACGTCTGCGGTTTGAAATTGAATATGCACTTGAAAGAGGTACTACCTCCAATTGCTATTTAATTGAAGCTGATAAAACCGCACTTATCGATCCACCGCCAGAAAGCTTTACCGAAATTTATTTAGAGGCATTGCGGCAGACTTTAGATTTACAAAGTTTGGATTATATAATCCTGGGTCATTTTAGTCCCAATCGAGTTGCAACCCTCAAAGCAATTTTAGAACTGGCACCACAGGTAACTTTTGTCTGTTCTCTTCCCGGTGCGAACAATTTGCGTGCTGCTTTCCTAGAGCAAGATTTGAAAGTCTTGGTGATGCGCGGGAAAGAAACTCTGGATTTAGGCAAAGGTCATGTTTTGAAATTCTTGCCCACTCCTAGCCCACGTTGGCCGGAAGGACTTTGTACCTACGATCAGCAAACCCAAATTCTCTACACAGATAAGTTATTTGCAACTCATCTCTGTGGTGATGAAGTATTTGATGATAACTGGGAAGCGCTCAAAGAAGACCAGCGTTACTACTTTAACTGCTTGATGGCTCCCCAAACTCCTCATGTGCAAGCAGCTTTGGAGAAAATATCAGATTTGCAGGTGAGAATGTATGCTGTGGGTCATGGGCCTTTAGTACGCACCAGCTTAATCGAACTTACCAAAGCTTATGGAGAATGGAGCCGTTCTCATAATGATCGCGAGATTTCCGTTGCCCTACTTTACGCTTCAGCTTACGGGAATACGGCGACTTTAGCACAAGCGATCGCTCTGGGATTAACTAAAGGTGGAGTTGCAGTCAAATCGATTAACTGCGAATTTGCTACCCCTGATGAAATTCGCATCAACCTCGCACAGTCAGAAGGTTTTATCATCGGTTCTCCTACTATCGGTGGTCATGCGCCGACTCCCATTCATACTGCTTTAGGGATTGTGATCTCAAGCGGTGACAACAGCAAACTCGCTGGTGTCTTTGGTTCTTATGGCTGGAGTGGCGAAGCCTTTGACTTGATAGAAGGTAAACTCCGGGATTCTGGATACCGCTTTGGCTTTGACACATTGAAGGTCAAGTTTAAACCTGATGATGTCACACTCAAATTCTGTGAAGAACTAGGTACAGACTTTGCCCAAACACTGAAAAAAGCTAAAAAAGTACGTGTACCCCAACAAGCCGCTACCCCAGTGGAACAAGCTGTAGGTCGCATTGTTGGTTCCGTATGCGTGATCACAGCTAAACTTGGAGAAGTGTCTACCGCAATGTTAGGCGCTTGGGTTTCTCAAGCCACCTTCAATCCACCTGGAATAAGTGTTGCGATCGCCAAAGACCGAGCGATCGAATCTTTGATGTATCCAGGCGGTAAGTTTGCCTTAAATATTTTACCTGAAGGCAATCATCAAGACTACATGAAGCATTTCCGTAAATCTTTCGCGCCTGGAGAAGATCGATTTGCTAACTTTAGTACAGCAGTTGCAGATAATGGTTGTACTGTCCTCACCGACGCTTTAGCATATTTGGAATGCTCAGTCAATCAACGTCTGGAATGTGGCGATCACTGGGTTGTATATGCAACTGTGGACGAGGGTAAATTACTCAAACCTGATGCTGTTACTGCCATCAACCATCGCAAAACTGGCACTCATTACTAATTATAGGTAATCTCCTAAGTTGAAGATTACCCTGCAATGCAACTGTAGCAGGATTTTTGCTACTTACTCTGTCTGCTACGGATACAATCAACCGCGCTAGATGTCTGCACATCTGAATAAATCCACCTACACATGAGAGTGATAGGTGGATTTATTTTTGTTCTAGGAACAATACGTTTAGAAATAACAGCAACGGCAGAACTTAATACTTCTCGGTTAAGGGGAAAAGGGGAAAGGTAAAGGGAAAGAAAAAACCCTTAACCCTTACCCTTTAACCTTTTCCCCAAACCCAATTCCGAGTTAAAAATGCAAAACCCGAGCAGTATTGTGGCAGAACTGACGTATCTACATAATAAATTCATCTTTTCTTTAGCATAAATTTACACTTGTATAGTCAATAATTTAGCCTATGCAAAATCTGATTAAGTAAAGGTTATGAAACTCTTAAAATCTGATATTATCTGGTAATTGTAATGTTTCATGACTAAAAGCCTAAAAATTTATTACATTCAGGCAGCAAAAAGAAGGAGATCCTAATTGATTAGGAAAATAGACACACAAGGTTTTCAGCTTAAGCCGCTTGGGACGTATTTAGTTGAAGCTGAACTAATTAATCCAGATGAATTAGACATAGCACTCAAGACACAAGAGTTGAGTGGTGAGCAGTTGGGAAAAATTCTGGCAATGCATGGTTTTGTTAAGCAGCAAACCATTGAGTACTTCATGTCAAAAGTTGTATTGCCAGAGCGACGCAAGATCCTCAAAAACCAGTCTTATTCAGACAATGCTAAGAGTGACAGGATATCTGTAGTTGAGCCAAGAAGTTCTATAAAACCAGAAGATGCGATCGCAGCGTTGCAATCACCGCATAAATTGAAAGTATATCTTTCTGCCAACAAAACCCTCAAATTCCTGCTTGGCGTGGTACTTTGCTTGGCTATTATTAGTCTTTTGGCTAATTACAATGTCTACTATCTACCTGACTTCCCTGGGAGAGATATCTTTAACATTCTATTCGATCTCAACAGCGAGGATAATATTCCTGCAATTTACTCTGGAGGAGCTTTACTATTTTGTTCTATTCTGCTGGAGATCATTTTCCAAGCTCAGAGGTTAGCTAAGAATAAAGATGTCTGGGCATGGAGAGGATTGTCAATAGTTTTTGCTGGTTTATTCTTAGATGAATTGATCGGTCTTCATGAAAGACTAACTGCACCACTGCGAGGTGCATTTAATACTAGTGGTTTTCTTTACTACGCTTGGGTGATTGCGGGTGCTATCTTCGTACTCCTCTTTTTGCTAGTATTTGGGCGATTTGTCGCTACTCTTCCTGGCAAGACACGACGCTTATTTTTCATTGCTGGAACAATCTACGTAGCGGGTGCAATTGTGAGTGAATTGGTAGGTGGATACTATGAATATTACTACACCCCCTTTAACATGGTTTATGTCTTCATAACAACTATAGAAGAAGTCCTAGAGATGTTGGGCATAGTTATCTTTATTTATGCGCTGTTGTCGTACATAAGTTGCAATATTAAAGGTATAGATATAGGAATCCACATTATTGATTCTAGAAAACAAGACCAGCTGACTTAAAGTTGTTTGAAAAGTATGATTGCTAACTTCTAAGTGTCGGAAACTTAACCCCCTAGTCCTATTCCCTACAAGGAAATGGGGGTTTTAAAGCCTCTTTAACTTTTGAGGAGAGGTTTGGAAGATATATTTTGCAACTTTTAAAATATCCTCTAACTACCCGAAATCTACTACTCACTCAGAATAGTAACAATCTGGAAATCACTTTTGAAGGGATGGCTGATGAAAAATTTATCCTACAAAACTTTGCTCTAGAAAAACTAGATAACCTATCAGCAGTGGGTAATATTCTGTTTAATGGGACAACTACAATTAGTGACAGCTTTGATATCCTGAAGGCCAACTCCACCCAAAGCAACATCTTCAACAAAAACACAGTCACCTTTCTGAATGACCTGAAAAATAATAGACTTGTCGGGTAATAACAAAAAAATGGCTGTAAAGATTACCAGGTAAAGGTTACAGCTATTCCTGTACGAAATACTATAAACGCTTACTATATAAGGCTTTCAGAAATTTATCGTCCTAATTTTCCGACAACTCTAATATCAATGGTTTTGACAACTCAACTGATGTCATCAATGGTCAGGGGTGAGTGCAATTTCAGTATTAAAGCGGAAATAATATAAATTCACTTGCTGAAATTCCGCAATTGCCACCAAGACAATTGCAAAAACGCAGTGTAGCCTTTAACTAGAAAAACACTATCAGGCAATTGCTAGACAAAATGCCGACTATGGTCGCTAAACTTTTATAATATTTGTTGTTCTTATGACTCCAAAACACACCAAAATTCAATTTCCCCTTTGGCAGTATCTGAACCAGCCTTTATTTAGTCACGATACTAAATTAGTATTGAATCCCCAACGCTTTGCATTGATCTGGCGGCTTCGACTTCTAGAACGCTGTTGGGCTAAAGAATGTGATGCCAAAGGACCCCAACAGCATTAGCTACCTGAAAAGCTTCAAACTAAGCCTCGTCTAAAGAACGAGGCTTTTTGCCGTCAAGTAAAGCACTGACAGTCATATCTCCCATAACATTAATCGCGGTGCGGCAGCGATCTAAAAACCAATCTATGGTAACTAGCAAAGCAATGTACTGGGTAGGTAAGCCTACAGAAGTGAACACTAGTGTCATCGTTACCAGTCCAGCATTGGGAATATTCGCCGCACCTACAGATGCAAAAATCGAGGTCAGGATGACAATTAACTGCTGTCCTAGAGTCAGATGTTGCCCAATTAGTTGGGAAATATACAACGCAGACATTGCTTCATAAAGGGCAGTGCCATCATTATTGAAATTTGCCCCTACTAATGCCCCCAAAGCAGCAGAAGATTCTCTTAAACCAACTTTTGTTTGCAAAACCTCAAAAGTTACGGGCATTGCCGCCGCAGAGGAAGAAGTTGAGAAAGCTGTCAAAAAAGCATCAGAACCGCCAGCTAGGAATTTTAGCGGGGGTACCCAAGAACCAAATTTTACTCTAGTGAGGTAATAGCACGCCTGCAATGCCAGCGCTAACAGCACCGCCAGAATAAATGCACCCAAAGATTTAAACGGTGTAAATCCTTGCATAGCAACTGTTTTAGCAACAATCCCAAAGACGGCGAAAGGCACTAAAGCAATTACCCAGTTGAGGACACCGACTACCGCCTCAAACAAAATCCCGATGACATCCTCTATCGGCTGGTATCCTTTTTTTCCTTGGACAATTTGTTCAGATTTTAAGCCCCGCAGGACGATGCCAAAACTTAAGGCAATAACAATTAGTTGAATGACATTATTATCAACTAATGGCTTCAGGACAGCTTCGGGTACAGCATCTTTGAGTATTCCCCAAGGATCGAGACTCTGAGTAGGTATTTCTGTAGTTGTTGAGGTAGCTACATTGCCCCAAGTTCCCGGACGCAGCACATTCGCTACCAAAAGTCCCACTAAAATAGCTACGGTAGTGTTAGTCAAAAGTAGCACTGCCAGCCGCCGTCCGGCTGTACCGGGGATATCGGTAGTCATTAAGGTATGCAGCACTGCTACCAGAATCAGGGGCGTAGCTAGAGCGCGGAGAGCCTTTAGCACCAACTCAGCCGGAATTGCTAAGTTGTTGATTAAAGTGGCATTGCTGGGATTGGGATTTCCTGCACCAAGGGCAATTCCAACGCTGACTGCGGCTACTAGGGCGATGAGAATTTGCAATGTGAGAGGGATACGCTGCCACCAAGGGCTAGCTTTGGTTTCAGGCGAAGTAGTACTCTCTGTTTCACTCATTAGTTAGATGCTGGTTAACTGCTGTAACTATTAAAACAACACTGATGACAGTGACAATTTCGGAAAAAGAACAGCTTTAATTTTAGGTAAAAACTGCTAATGTAATATTCCGTTGCTTTGCAAAATCCGGCTTGAAAGGGTATACCACAAGGTAGACCCCTAAAGATATTTTGGCTTGTGGTTGGAGATGCTTATGTCCTTTGTGCCTTTACATATTCACAGTGACTACAGTCTACTAGATGGGGCCAGTCAGCTACCAGAGTTGGTGGATCAAGCGATCAAACTGGGGATGAAAGCGATCGCCCTTACCGATCATGGTGTCATGTATGGAGCCGTTGAACTAATCAAAATCTGCCGTAGTCAAAATATTAAGCCGATTATCGGCAATGAAATGTATGTAATTAATGGCGATATCGAAAAACAAGAACGTCGCCCAAAATATCATCAAGTCGTTTTAGCTAAAAATACCAAAGGTTACAAAAATTTAGTCAAATTAACTACAATTTCGCATCTTCAAGGTGTTCAAGGCAAAGGAATTTTTTCACGTCCTTGTATTAATAAAGATTTACTAAAACAATACCATGAGGGTCTGATTGTCACCAGTGCTTGCTTAGGTGGAGAAGTTCCTCAAGCGATTCTCAGTAATCGACCAGATGCAGCCCGGAAAGTTGCCCAATGGTATAAAGATGTATTTGGTGATGATTATTATCTAGAAATTCAAGACCACGGCTCCCAAGAAGACCGAATTGTGAATGTTGAAATAGTTAAAATTGCTAGAGAACTAGGCATTAAAATTATTGCTACTAATGATTCACATTTTATTTCTTGTTTTGACGTTGAAGCCCACGACGCTTTGCTATGTATTCAAACTGGCAAATTAATTATTGAAGATAAGCGGATGCGTTATAGCGGCACAGAGTATCTCAAATCTGGTGAGGAGATGCGGCAGCTATTTCGTGACCATTTGCCGGATGATGTGATTGCTGAAGCTGTAGCCACTACTGAAGAAGTCGCTGATAAAGTCGAGCCTTACCATATCATGGGTGAGCCTCAGATTCCTACACCCCCCATTCCCTCTGGTCATACTGCTGACACTTACGCCGAAGATGTTGCATGGAATGGACTTTTAGAACGATTAAATCGCAAATCTCGCCAGGAAGTCGATTCCGTCTATAAAGAAAGATTGGAATACGAACTGAAAATGATTCAGCAGATGGGTTTTTCCAAATACTTTTTAGTTGTATGGGACTATATTAAATTTGCTAGAGATAATAACATTCCTGTCGGGCCAGGTCGGGGTTCGGCGGCTGGTTCATTAGTTGCTTATGCAATGCGAATTACTAATATTGACCCTGTGCATCATGGGCTACTATTTGAGCGTTTTTTGAACCCCGAACGGAAATCAATGCCTGATATTGATACAGATTTCTGTATTGAACAACGGGATAAAGTTATTGAATATGTCACTGAGAAATACGGTGCAGATAGAGTTGCTCAAATCATTACTTTTAACCGTCTAACCTCTAAAGCAGTTTTGAAAGATGTCGCCAGAGTATTGAATATTCCCTACGGGGAAGCTGACAAAATGGCGAAATTAATTCCTGTAGTGCGGGGAAAACCAACAAAACTCAAGGTGATGGTTTCCGATAAAACTCCAGAACCAGAGTTTAAAGAAAGATATGATAAAGAACCCCATGTTCGCCATTGGCTTGATATGGCGATGCGAATTGAAGGAACTAACAAAACCTTTGGTGTTCATGCAGCTGGGGTGGTAATTTCAGACGAACCACTTGATGAAATTGTCCCGCTACAGAAGAATAATGATGGTTCCGTGATTACCCAGTATTTCATGGAGGACCTGGAATCAATGGGTTTGTTGAAAATGGATTTCCTGGGTTTACGGAACCTGACCCTGATTCAAAAGACCGTTGATTTGATTCAAGAAACGAGAGGATATCGGGTCGATCCTGATGAAATTCCTCGCCAGGAAAGAAAAGCCCAGAAGATATTAGCTAAAGGTGAACATAGCAGCTTACCTAAAGATGTACAAAAAACTTATGAATTATTAGAAGCAGGTGAGTTAGAAGGGATATTTCAATTAGAATCTTCTGGGATGCGTCAGATAGTGCGAGATTTGAAGCCTTCTAATATAGAAGATATTTCTTCGATTTTGGCACTTTATCGACCGGGACCATTAGATGCGGGGCTGATTCCTAAGTTTATTAATCGCAAACATGGTCGAGAAAATATTGATTATCAACACACTGTTTTAGAACCAATATTAGACGAAACTTATGGAATTATGGTCTATCAAGAGCAAATCATGAAAATTGCTCAGGATATGGCTGGATATTCTTTAGGACAAGCTGACTTGCTGCGTCGGGCGATGGGTAAAAAGAAAGTTTCTGAGATGCAAAAGCAGCGAGAAAAATTCGTAGATGGCGCAGCGAAAAATGGTGTTCCGAAAAAAGTTGCTGATGAATTATTTGAGCAAATGTTGAAGTTTGCTGAATATTGTTTAAGCTATGAAACGGAAATATTGACAGTAGAATATGGATTTCTGCCGATTGGTAAAATTGTAGAAAAACGTATTGAATGTACTGTGTATAGCGTTGATAATAATGGGAATATTTACACGCAACCCATAGCACAGTGGCACGATCGCGGACAACAACAGGTGTTTGAGTATTGCTTGGAAGATGGTTCAATAATTCGGGCAACAAAAGACCATAAATTTATGACTGTTGATGGTCAAATGTTGCCAATTGATGAAATATTTGAGCGAGAATTGGATTTGATGCGGGTAGATAGTTTGCCGAATTAAGAAAAGATGCAGTCAGAGTTCAGCATTCTCCGCTTGCCATCCGAATGAGAGCTAGAGGACTTTTATAAGTTGATAGTGAGCTTAAATCGCCATGTATAGACCAACCGCTTTTCAAGAAGATAATGTTGATAAATTGATCGCCTTTATGAGAGCCAATAGTTTCGCTACGTTGGTATCGATTATAGACGGTGTACCTTATGCTTCACACGTTCCTCTCGTCATTTCAATGCAAGGGGATACTGTTAAATTAATCGGTCATCTGGCAAAGCAAAATCCTCAATCGCAAGCCCCTGGTACTGAGTTACTTGCTATCTTCACCGGAGCGCACGCTTACATTTCTCCTACCTTATATGAAAAGCATGAGAGCGTACCAACGTGGAACTATATTGCGGTTCACGCGTATGGTATTCCCAAAGTCATTATGCTCAATGACTCCCCAGAATCAATGAACCAAATGATAAACGAGATGATAGACACCTACGAAGCTGACTACAAATCCCATTGGCACGGTTTATCTGACGGATTTCGTGAAGGTCTGATGAATGGCATTGTAGGTTTTGAAATAACTGTTACACGCTTGGAAGGTAAGTATAAACTTAGTCAAAACCGAAGCCAAGTTGAGCAGCACAATGTGTCAAGTACACTGCTACAAAGTTCAGATACGGCTGCTCGTGCCGTCGGTGCCGAGATGAAACAAAACCTTGAATCCAATGAGTATTAGACATCTCCGAAAAAGAATATCAAAGTCTTCTGGCTGAAAATGTGCCACTAATCAGGGGGTTGCTGCTTCATTAGCGGCGATCTTTATAGAGAAAGGGTGATGCTATGCTTGCTATAAAAAGGGTTGAGGATACAGTACGATGAAAACTCGCAGCTTTGCAGTCCTCATTTATAAAGAGGACGATATGTATATAGCTGAGTGTCCCGAAGTTGGTACGGTTGATCAGGGAGAGACAATCGAACAGGCAATTGCTAGCTTGAGAGAGGCAACGCAGCTTTACTTAGAGGAATTTCCTCTACCTGAAACATCTCCAAGGTATATGACCAGCATTGAGATCACCTATGCCTAAGTTGCCACGAATCTCAAGTAGAGAGGCAATTCGGGCATTGGAGCGTTTGGGTTTTGAACAAATTCGATAAACCGGTAGTCACGTTGTGATGAAGAAGCAAACGCCGGAAGGCACAACTGGCTGTGTTGTACCCGTGCATCAAGAATTGAAGCTAGGGACATTGAGTGGCATTCTTAAGCAAGCGCAAGTTACACCGGAAGAGTTCATAGAAAATTTGTGAGCGATCGCTTTGAAAAATAATTCAACAAAATTTTAGCGCTGGAAACACACCTTTGCCGCATATTATGCGTATAGGCTAGAAGCATTAGGCTACATTTAGTGACATGATCAAAGGAGGTCATGTTTTTATGTTGTCCTATGAAGATATTGGTGCTGAATGCCGGATCGAGTACCCAAAAAAGTTGTCTGTATGAGATTACAGATGAGGCTTTCTCCACCCAAGCATCTCAACCCCTTTGGGAAGGGAAAATCAACTGGACTCAATATCGCGGTGTGGCAGAAATTGAGGTGAAAACTGCTACAGGTGCAACACTGCAAGAAACTATCTCTGATGATTCCCCACAGGCACACCTCACCTATATGCTTCATACTCTGATTGATGGCGCTACCAAAGTAATAGATCGGTTGTCAGATATCGATGTGGTGGGGCATCGGATAGTACATGGTGGACAGGATTATCGAGATAGTGTGGTAATTACGGAGGATGTCAAAAAGGCGATCGCTAGCTTATCTAACCTCGCTCCAGCACATAATCCAGTAGCTTTGGAAGGTATAGAAGCAATTGAAGAAATCTTAAAAGATGTTACACAAGTAGCAGTCTTTGATACTGGATTTCATGCCACTCTCCCAGATGCAGCCGCAATCTATCCCGGCCCTTATGAGTGGGTAGAGCAAGGTATTCGTCGCTATGGGTTTCATGGTATCAGTCACCAATACTGTTCTCAACGTGCTGCCCAAATCCTTGGTCAAGATGTTCCACCTGAGCGGTTAATTACCTGTCATCTGGGTAATGGTTGCTCTTTGGCGGCGATAAAAAACGGCCGCAGTATTGATACCACAATGGGATTCACGCCCTTAGAAGGATTGATGATGGGTAGTCGTTCTGGTTCAGTTGATCCGGGAATTTTGATTTATCTGTTGCGGTACTGCGATTATTCCGTCGAAAAGTTGGATGAGATATTAAATAAAGCTTCTGGGTTAAAGGGAATTTCGGGTGTATCTAGCGATATGCGTGAGGTGAGAGAAGCGATGTCTACGACGGGCTACGCCAACGCTCAAGGTAATTCCCGCGCTCAATTGGCATGGGATATCTACGTGCATCGTCTGCGTTCTGGTATCGGTGCAATGCTTACCAGTTTGGGTGGATTAGATGCTTTGGTGTTTACAGCAGGTGTGGGTGAACACTCTGCGGAAATTCGCCAAGCCGCCTGTGAAGCCTTCGGTTTTTTGGGATTGAAACTTGATCTTCAGAAAAATCAACAGCAGCCTGTGGATGAGGATATTGCTACAACTGACTCAACAGTACGGGTATTAGTTATTCATACTCAAGAAGATTGGGCGATCGCTCAACATTGTTGGCAAATATTGAAAAACTAAAAATTATCAAAAAGCCAACTCCTTGTAAGAGTTGGCTAAACTAGCTTAGTTTAAGAGTTTCCTCTTAAGAATTTGTAGAGGAGTTTTGCATTATGCTTAATCTACGTTCGATAAGCTAATCGGCATTTAAGCTGCATAATATAAATGCAGAGCCGATTGAAAAAAGTATGCCACCACCAGCCAAAAACTTTTTAATTTTAGAACAAGTTACTCAGCTACAGCAGGCTCTTAAGGAGAGCGAACTACCGCACGTAAGGGAAAGAATTTTAATTATTCTGCTCCAAAACGATGGCAAAACACAACAAGAAATTTCTAGATTTCTAGGTTGTTCGCCCAGAACTGTTGCTTATTGGTGTATGCATGGAGATCCAGATAACCTAGAAAGTTTACATAATAAACGAGAGTATGAGCATAACCGAAAAGCCACGCCTGAATATATTGAACTGTTATTAAAAACAGTTGATAGAGAACCATCAGATTTGGGTTATGAATTTTGTCGATGGACAGCAGAAAGATTAGCAACATATTTAACAGAACAAACAGGAATTGATTTAAGTAGTTCTCAAGTTAGGAGGATATTAAAGCGAAAAAAGTATAGTTATATTTGGGCTAAGTATGATTTAGAATCTAAACAAGATCCTCTAATTAGAGCAGAATTCCAAGAGAAGCTTGCCCAATATTTGACAATAGCAAGAGAGCAACCAGAGCGGATGCAGGTATGGTTTTGGGATGAGAGCGGTTTCAGTTTACGTGTGATTCGCCGTAAAAATTGGGGTAAGCGAGGAAAACGCAAAAATCTTACAGGGCAACGTCGGCGTGGTCGGGTCAATGTTATGGGAGGAATCCGAGAAGGAGATCGGAAACGAGTATGTTTTTTTATTAAAAAAGGTGAGGGAGATATCTTTTATGAGCAATTACAGCAACTAAATAAATTAATTAATTAAAGAAGAGTGGATAAGCTCTGGATTCAGCAACGATGATTTTCAGAAGATTGGCCCCAAGATTATTTTAATTTTAGATAATGCTAGTTTCCATAAACGTAAGGACATTCTCGTTAAAATCGCCCAGGAACTCCCTAATTTCGTATTAGAGTTTTTGCCTGCATATAGTCCTGATTACAACATCATCGAATTAGTCTGGTATTCATGTAAGGAATACATTGCTCATCGTCTATTTCAATCAGTAGATGAGTTAAAGTCTTTACTCGATAGGCTATTGAACCAGGGTGAGCTAGTCATTAAGTGGCATCGAAATATAAAAAACAAGGGCAATAGTGCCTATATTGCAATTTAAATGCCGATTAGCTTAGTAACCGACGTAGGATCAGTTTTCCAGCTCTTGGTCTTATAAAATTTAAAATATACTCTGAAATTTTTGGGGCAATAAGTGACAAGAATGACAAAAATAATGCATTAACATCCCTAAAACTATGAATAGCGCTAACAACAAAGATAGGGATAATACAAATCAGCGTCCATGCCAACCAATTTATAAATTGAGAGTTCATGGAAGTACGTCTTTGAAGCTGATTTATAAGTACATAGCGAGTAGTAGCAAATAGTATAGTGAAGCCTATCAAAGCAAATATTGATAGTATTGCATTTGCTGTATATAAACTGGAGACGACCAAACCAGCAGGAAACAGCGAAGCTATCTCCCAAACTAGTAGATTTAGTTTAGTGCGAAAGCAACTTAGTATTTGTTCAGTTAGCCAATAATGAGCAGAGATAATTGTTGGACAGTTGGAATTTTGCATAAAATCCAACTTGATTTTGTGGAATATATCACCATGAAGAAGGACAGTGCTTTGCAAAATGATATCTTTCTCTTTATAAGCATCTGAAACTGATTCAGGCTGCTCATAGTAAGAATTAAAGGTGAGTCCAGACTGTAAACTTGCTTTCCCCGGTGCGGTTTTACTCAGAAAAGATTTTATAATATTGACTATAACAGTAACGTAAAAAAAATTACTAACTTCTTTTTCTGTAACTTCTTTTTTATTTCCAAACACAACATTATTGCCGAAACAGGCGTAATACCAAAGAGGAATTATCAGTTTTGGCGGAATGTATAGAGAAACACCAGTTTTTTGTGCTTGCTGAATCTGTTCTACAACTGTCTCATTTAGGTAAAAACTACACTGCGATCGCTCAACCTTAAGTTCAAAGCGATCGCCTTGAGGAACTTGTAGAAATAGAGAGAGTACAACATCAGCTTTGTTGTCTGTTTTTGTTATGTTGGCGTTCATTATCGAGATAAATTTGCGATACCCTGTACCAAACTAATCAAAAAACTAAATGTTCCACGCCACTGCTTTTCTCCAGAAATAACTCCTTGATTATGTGTATTAATGATGAGATTTTTAGCGTCTTCAGATAGAGTAAACAGTTCTTTATGGTAACGAGTAATAATATCTCCATCTAACTGCATGACAGTTTGAGCAAAAATAATATCAGTTTTGGTACTTTTCACATTACCACCATCAAGTGCAGCTTTAAGTTCATACATTTTACGTAAGGTACGAACAAATTTATCATTATTTAAAAGTCTTTGAATCTCTTTAAAAGTTTCAATCCAATCTTCTTGATTGTTTCCATCTTTGTCATCAAGAACGGGAGTTGGAGCAGGTAGTATTGGTTGAGCTAGCTTCACATTTTCCTGATCGGCTTCGACTAGGTTTGGTTGATGCTTCTTCGCATATTCAAGCCTCTGGCGATATCGTTTTACCCGCTCATCCTGTGGATTATAAAAATCTGAACCTTCTTCAAGAAGAAGGTAAAAATATTCTCTTTCAATTTGGTTAAATAGACTTATATAACGCTTATGAAGTTCTTGAGCTTGAGAACCTTCTTCTGGAATACCTTTTGCCTCAAAGTAGTCTGGATCGTGTATAGAATAAATTTCTTGATATGCCTCCCAAGCATTAAACTTTGAAGCATTAATTCTATCTACAACCATCGTATTTACTTCTAAGGCTGTGATGTCAGAAACTAATGTCTGTACAGAAGATACTAAATTGTTTAATAAGTCTCTAGCTTGGTTTTGAATATCTTGAGGTTGAGCAATATTTTGGTTTCGAGTCTTAATACCATTTTGGTCTTTAGTTTGAATCTTATTAGACATAGTTTCACCCTCTCACAGTTCTGGCTGTAGCATTGTATGAATAGCTAGATACAAGCAAATAAACCTAACGATTTGGCTAGGTTTCGGTAGCTACTTTAGCTTAAATGGGTAATTAACAAAAAATACTTAAAGTTCTGATTTTTTGTGATTTTTTACGATTTCCATAAAAAATCCATACAATTTTTCGACACTTTCTATGTTCTTGTGAATGATCTCCCGACCATCTCTAATTTGAGTCAAATGAAATTCGCGAATTTCTTTATAGGGCCCACTATCAGTAAATTGACTACCAATCTCATTGTGGATATCACCAGTAACAAGATTAATTCGGGTATATATTCGATTACCTGGTTTGGCTTCTTCTATCTCATTTTGTGGCTGATCGGATGACTCTGCTACCCAAGTAGTAATTTTTAAATCAATGGTTTCAACTATTACTGTTTTGATGGCATCAATAATTTCATTAACATCCAGTCCTTTTTTATCGGCATTAAGATTAGTAACTATTGTTTTAAAATCACTATTTTTTGCCTGAATGGATAGACCATTATTTTCCAAGTTGTTCGTAACTACAGTATCTAGCATAAGATTAAGCACACAACAGGTCTAATTGCGAACAAAATTTTATTCTAAATGATGTTCTAAATATTACTACTGTTACTTAACAAAACTCAGTAATATCAAATGAACTTAATAATTTAAGAATTTGTTGCTTAAGAGAAGTAAAGCTAGAATTTGTAACAGCTAATTTCATCTCAAAAAAGAAAATACTTTATTTGGATTTTGCAAAACGCACCCTCGCATTATGTATAATATAATACTTTTAACTGGCTTGCGGTTCTACCTGTTTTCACTATCTCTTGAGGTAAAGATAGACTGTGATAGTAGCTGCTTAATGGATACTCTTGTGTGACTATATAGCTGAGTAATTTTATAAGAAGTATATTATATATAATGAGTTGCTTCTGCCTGATAAGACAAGAAAAATATGTTATTGCAGCGTAAAGCCATAGCTACACCTTTTATAATTTGTGTGTCTATTTTAGGAATTGGCTTGATTCAATTCCCTCAATTGCAAACACTTATAGATAGTAAACAATCTGCCTCTTTAGAGACTCTGGAAAAAGAAATAAATTCAGAACATCTCCGTTTGAATTTTCTCAAAAAAATGCCTAATTTTGGTTATGATAATTTAATTGCAGATTTGGTATATCTCAATTTCTTACAGTACTTCGGAGATGATAAAGTTCGGGATAAAACAGGTTACAGTTTAAGTCCAGAATATTTTGAAGTAATTTTAGAACGTGACCCACGATTTTTAGCAGCATATCGGAGTCTTTCTATCAGTACTTCATTGTATGCTGCTATGCCAGAACGCACGATCGCACTCTCAGAGAAAGGCTTAAAATCACTATCCCCCTTTGTTCCCGAAAAGTCTTATTACGTATGGCGTTATAAAGGAGTTGATGAATTATTATTTTTAGGCAACGCTAAAGCAGCCGAACAGTCTTTTGCAACGGCGGCAAACTGGGCTAGTAACTTTTCAGATCCAGAAAGTCAGATGATTGCTCATACTTCTCAAAAAACTGCTGAATTTCTGAATCGAAATCCTAACAGCAAATATGCTCAAATTGCTACCTGGGCAATAGTTTTAAATAATCAAGTTGATGAGAGAACTCAAAAACGCGCAATTAGAGAGATTGAAGATTTGGGAGGAAAGGTAATTACAACTCCTGAAGGTACTAAAAAAATTATGTTTCCCCCCAAAGATTAAGCAAATTGGGCATTGGGCATTGAGTATTGAATAAATGACAAATAATATGTTTTGGTATGACGGTAAATTAATTCACTCTCAAACCCTAGAACTAAACATTAACGATCCAGGTTTACTTTATGGAGCAACTATTTTTACCACATTGCGGGTTTATGAGAACTCCCTGGATAGTAATTTAACTAATTGGCAAGCACACTGCGATCGCTTACTTTTCTCAATCCAAACTTTTGGTTGGCAGCAACCAGACTGGAAACGTCTACTTCGAGGCGCTCAAATTCTCCTTGCACACTTCCCCATTCTCAGAATTACCCTTTTTCCCGATGGACGAGAATGGATAACAGGTAGATTTTTACCACAAGATTTGACAGAAAAACAAAATAATGGTGTACTATGCACTGTTGCCAGCCCTGAATTTTATCGTTCTCTCCCCTCTCATAAAACTGGAAATTATTTGAGTGCTTGGTTGGCAAAAACTAGCTCAGATGCTCAAGAAGCAATATTAGTCGATACTCAAGGAAATTGGCTAGAAACCAGTACAGGCAACCTTTGGGGATGGTGCGATCGCAGTTGGTATACGCCACCAATAAAGGCAGGAATTTTGCCCGGAATTGGGCGATCGCAACTTGTAAACTGGTTGCAAAAGCACCAACAGCCAGTGCGAGAAGAAACTTGGAGTGCCGAGTTAGTCCAGAGATTTGAAGCGATCGCCTACACTAATAGTGTGGTAGAAATTATTCCCATTCATACCGTTAATCAGCCTTCAGGGTCGCTACAATGTAATCCCCACCATCATAGTTTTCAGCTAATAAGGGAGCTTTTTTTAGCATGACAACCACGCCAAATTTGTTATATCTTAAGATAAGTTAACATAATTCTTAATAATCACCTTTCCGAGCAGAGAAGCTAGGCGATTGCGCGAAAAATACCGGAGGATAGACCTTAGTGAATAAAAGATGGAGAAATGCAGGGCTCTACGCGCTGCTGTTTATTGTCGTAATTGCGCTGGGAACGGCATTTTTTGACAAACAACCCCAAAGCAGAGAGACATGGCGATACAGTCGCTTTATTCAAGAAGTTCAGCAAGGCAGAGTAGAAAAAGTCAGTTTGAGTGCAGATCGCTCCACAGCACTGGTTACACCCAAATATGACCCAGCTAAACGGATTGTTACCTTAGTCAACGATCCAGACCTAATCAATACTCTGACTTCTAAAGGCGTTGATATTTCTGTATTGCCCCAAACCGACGAAGGATTTTGGTTTAAGGCACTGAGCAGCTTATTTTTCCCTGTATTGCTTTTGGTTGGCTTATTCTTCTTACTACGTCGCGCTCAAAGTGGCCCAGGCAGCCAAGCGATGAACTTTGGCAAATCCAAAGCCAGAGTGCAAATGGAACCACAAACTCAGGTGACATTTGGCGATGTAGCTGGTATTGACCAAGCCAAGCTGGAATTAAACGAAGTTGTAGACTTTCTGAAAAACGCCGATCGCTTTACCGCCGTTGGTGCAAAAATTCCTAAAGGTGTACTATTAGTTGGCCCTCCTGGTACAGGTAAAACCCTCCTAGCTCGTGCCGTAGCTGGTGAAGCTGGTGTACCTTTCTTCTCAATCTCCGGTTCTGAATTTGTGGAAATGTTCGTCGGTGTGGGTGCATCCCGCGTCCGCGATTTATTTGAACAAGCTAAGACCAATGCTCCTTGTATCGTCTTCATCGATGAAATTGACGCAGTAGGTCGTCAACGGGGTGCCGGCTTAGGTGGTGGTAACGATGAGCGGGAACAAACCCTCAACCAGTTGCTCACCGAAATGGACGGCTTTGAAGGTAATACTGGCATCATCATCATTGCCGCTACCAACCGTCCTGATGTTCTAGATGCAGCCCTGTTGCGTCCTGGTCGCTTTGACCGTCAAGTTGTGGTAGACCGTCCCGACTACGCCGGACGCAGCGAAATCCTCAAGGTACATGCCCGTGGCAAAACCTTGGCGAAAGATGTGGATTTGGATAAAATCGCCCGTCGTACCCCTGGATTTACTGGTGCAGATTTATCAAACCTGTTGAATGAAGCCGCAATTTTGGCAGCACGTCGGAATTTGACTGAAATTTCAATGGATGAAATCAACGACGCGATCGATCGCGTATTAGCTGGGCCAGAGAAGAAAGACCGGGTAATGAGCGAAAAGCGCAAAACCTTGGTGGCATATCACGAAGCTGGTCACGCCTTAGTTGGTGCTTTAATGCCCGACTATGACCCAGTACAGAAAATTAGCATCATCCCTCGTGGTCGCGCAGGTGGTTTAACTTGGTTTACCCCTAGCGAAGACCGGATGGATACTGGTTTATACAGCCGCGCTTATCTAGAAAATCAGATGGCTGTGGCTTTGGGTGGTCGAATTGCTGAAGAATTAATCTTTGGTGAAGAAGAAGTTACCACTGGTGCTTCTAATGACTTGCAGCAAGTAGCGCGGGTTGCGCGTCAGATGATTACCCGATTTGGGATGAGCGATCGCTTAGGCCCAGTCGCCCTTGGTCGTCAGCAAGGTAATATGTTCCTGGGACGGGATATCATGTCAGAGCGTGATTTCTCTGAAGAAACTGCCGCCGCTATTGATGAAGAAGTCCGCAAACTTGTGGATGTAGCCTATACACGCGCTAAAGAAGTGTTAGTAGGCAACCGCCACATTTTAGATCAAATCGCCCAAATGTTGGTTGAGAAAGAAACGGTAGATGCCGAAGAGTTACAAGAAATTCTATCGAATAACGATGTAACAACTGCTGCTTTTGCCTAATTTAATTAGTAGTTGGGAGTTAAGAACAATTCCTAACTCCTAAGTGTTAATAAAAGCCCGGTCATGAAGACCGGGCTTTTAATATGGGGTTATATACCCCGAAGGTTTCGTTATAGAGTTTCAGTATAAATCGCTTGTCTGATAGAGACTACCACCTGAGCATAATCAATTCCGGAAAATTAGAAAATTTTTTTAGATACACCCAAATCAAAAAAGCTATAACTCTTACCTCAAAAGGAAAAAGATCCAATCTAGCAACAATTTGAGAAGTCTGGATAGTGAAAAATTCCCGAACCCATCATAAGTACAATCCACGAGCTTGCTTACCCAACTCTGACGATACCCTAACTTTCCGAATCTTGAGAGTACTAGCGTTAAGAGTGACTCGATACTCAACCAGCCGCCGATCTTAAACTCTGGATGCCGGTTTCAAAAATAGCCACGCCACAAAGAATGTAGCCGCAGTGAATAGTTGCGTCAAGTCTAAAGCTGATAGATAGCCATCCGCAAATGAGGCAATACTGCGATCGGTAATCCCAAATACCCAGGATGAGAGTCCAAACAGCCAAATCCCGTTCTTGAGATTTCCGACGAATTGCTTAGAGTCTGATGGTTTCTGGTCTTTCATGAGCTTCTATCCCGTTGTTGAGAAATTTGATGATTAATCCGAAATACCTGCCACTAAGAATTTTTTCTGACTCCTACCGTTGAATTTACACTGCCTATTTATAATATTAATAAATATTTCTCTTGCTTGACTTAAATACCTAAAAGTACATCTTCTAATGATGACATTCCTTCTTTGGTTCTGCTACCTCTGATAGACAGCTATGAATTGAGTAAGGGCGCACAGCTTGCTGTGCGCCCCTACAAATGGACAAATAATTTTGGATAATTTATTTTTTGGAAGTCCCTAAACTAAATTTCCGGGTCAACCAAGCGGGTAGTGGGACGACTCTGGTACAAATCTTGAACGACTTGGACAGCAGAAACTACTGCTACAAGGGCAATGACTGCAACAGGTAACAAACCTTTGCCAAAGATAGCGATCGCTAGCAGCACAACTGCACCCCCTAGTCGGTACTGGGAACGAATTTTGCAATAGCGGATCACTCCAAATCGGTGAAGAATACTCACAGCTAGAGAGCATAATGCTACTGAACCACAGATGAGCCATCGCTGGGAATCGGGTAGCGCTAAAGTTGCCTTACTCAATAAAATTTGTTCTACACCAACTCCAGCAGCAGCAATCCCAATCACTAGCGGTAAATGGGTGTATAACCAGAGATTGACAACACCGACCTTTCCTTCTGTCCGCGCCGTCTCAATAGGTTTACCACCCAAATTATCAAAATAGACCCACCACCAGCTAAAAGCGATAATCAGACCAAACACGCCAGAAATCACAGTTAAAATATCCCATTTCTGCTCAGAAACACCATTGACCACTGCAATGATTGCTTCACCCAAGACAATAATGGTAAATAGCCCGAAACGTTCTGGTAAGTGGGAGGCATGGGGAAGTAACCCTATTTGAAACTTGTATCCTGTTAAAGGTGTAGCAAAGTCAATAATGATTCCTAATGCCCAAAATCCGAACCGCCAAGGAATGGGTACAAATGCTGATATCAACCAAAGCAAGGCTGCGATCGCAAAACCAATAGCGTAGCGAGTAGTCAAAGGACGTGCGGAGGGGATATGTCTTCCAGCACGGACATACTCTATTACAAGCACAGCCCGGCCGAGAGCATAAGAAATGGCAAAACCAGGGGAACTCTCACCCAAACCGTGGTGGATATTAATAGCCATTGCTGCTGCTGTGAGCATTTGTATACCAATCAGCAGTCGATGTCCTACATCATCGCTATCAAAACGGTTGGCGTAGAATGTGGTACCAATCCATGACCACCAAACCGGTATAAATAGAACTACAAACCCAAATAATCCTGATAGAGAAACATCCTCGTTGAGATTGTGGGCGAGTTGAGAAACTGCAACTACAAAAACCAAATCATAAAAAAGTTCTAGCCAAGTGGCGCGTCGTTCTTCTTCAGTGTCTTCACCAATGCGTAATCTTGGCGGTTGGAGAAAATTTGCCATAGTGCTAATTGCGAATCGCTAATTGTTTTTTAGCATTAGCCGTCATCTATTAGCGAGCGTCTAGACGTTTTTGCTCCCTGTATCTAACAATTCCCAATAGAAATATTAGTCTATTGAATTTCATCGCTTTATCGACAACCTGTAGTATTTGCAGTGTAGTAATAACGATCGCAGACTTTAGAAGCCGAGTGAAGTCTGGTTCCACAAATTCAAAAGCAACCATACCAACATAAACAATCATATTGGTAGCTTAGATTCTAAATTTTAAAGCGGGCGATGGGACTCGAACCCACGACGTTCACCATGGGAAGATGACATTCTACCACTGAATTACGCCCGCGAATTGCTGCCATAAACTCAAGACCGAGATAAATTATACCACTATTTACAGATGTTTTCAATTGGCTAAAACATATACTGTTTTGGCAACTGCTGATCTATAAGTCCTATGGCTGTTTAGATTAAAAATCTTTTTAGCTTCTTTAGCTAAAGAACAATATCCTCACCTCGCTCAGTGAAGCGAACCTCTTTAATATTCCATTGACTATTGCTCGTTAAGGTTTTGCGGAGACTGCCAAATAAAGCAAACTGTTCACAGCTAGAAAGAGAAGCTATTTGCCGCTTTGACTCCGGAGATATTCGGAGATCAACTGTAGCAACGCCATTTTTGATGTTGACGCGATATCCAGACAAGCTAAAGTCGCTTGTATCTCGTTTTTCTAAAATCTTACTTACTACGTTTGTAACTGGTTCTTCGGCTGGTACTGAAACCTTTTCAGGAATGAATTCTTGACACTGGGTATCACTTGTGTATAGCGTGACATTGGTAGTTTTGCTAGTGACAGCTTTAGGAATTGATGAGGAAGGTGTATTTTCTTTAGGAGATTCTTGATTAGGAGATTTTTCTCTCAACTGAGCTACGCTAGGAATTTGGCTAGAAGTCTGAGAAGATACGGTATTCGTTGGTGTTGTTGTAGGGTATGGCGTTGGGCTGTCAATTTTACGAGCGGTGGGGTTAGAACTACAACTGCTGAGACTGACAACCATTGTCACAAAAATCAGTGGTAAAAAATATCTTTTAGTTGTGTTCATAATTTTGCTCATAAGTGATGTTGTTGCTATCAATTTCAGTGTTGCTGGTGTTAATTCCGTATAAATTTATGAATCTTCAGCCAGTCTATAAAGTGTCAACCCAAAATCTGTTAAAGTCGAGGGTTACACTATACACCAAAATTACAACATCTGCTTTTCAATGAGCGATGTCTGACGATAAGCCCCTCCGCGTCTACGCTAATCCCAAAAAGCTTGATTAGAGAAGCAAGAGTGCAGCAAAGAAAGATATACAGAATTTTGTCTATTTATCTGAAAATAGCTGTAGGTTTGAGCAGATTACGCACACTCTGTTGTATATCTTCTTGTTTAACTAGAGATTCGCCAAGTATAACGGCATTTGTACCAGCTTCCGCTACAAGGGATAAATCAGCAGGTGTATACAAGCCAGACTCACTAACAACGATAATGCCCAAGCTTTGTAGTTGTGATCGCCTAGCTGCTAGTAGTTGTTCAGTTGTGTCAATATTGACGCTAAAATCTTCTAGACTTTGGTTGTTAATTCCTATTAGGCGTACATCATCAAGCTTTAGCACCCGATCTAGTTCTGCTAAAGTATGGACTTCTATCAAAGCATTCATTCCCAAATAGTGAATCACTCGCAAAAAGTTTTGAAGTTCCTTATCTGAGAGAATTGCTGCAATCAATAGCACCGCATCTGCGCCTGCTGCCCGTGCTAAATAAATTTGGCAGGGATCTAAAATGAATTCCTTGCACAGTAGAGGCAATTTTACCCGGTAGCGGATGGTGCGTAAATTTTCAAAGCTGCCATAAAAGAACTTCTGATCGGTGAAGACAGAGATACAAGTTGCGCCACCACGTTCATAAGCTTTAGCGATCGCTACTGAGTCCAAATCTGCTTTAATAATTCCATGAATTAGGGATGCTTTTTTCACCTCTGCAATGATAGAAGGTCGGTAATGACTCTGTTGCAAAGCAGAGATAAAATCTCGCACAGTCGGCGCAGCAGCTAACTGGCGTTGCAAAGAAGCCAAAGACATCTCTTGCTGGATTTGTGCAACTTCATGCTTTTTCTGCCATATAATCTCTTTCAGAGTAGGTTG
Source organism: Nostoc sp. C110 (assembly GCF_043099725.1). Classification (GTDB taxonomy): domain Bacteria; phylum Cyanobacteriota; class Cyanobacteriia; order Cyanobacteriales; family Nostocaceae; genus Nostoc; species Nostoc muscorum_A. The sequence continues at coordinate 408,760 of NZ_CP171148.1, forward strand.
CAAATAATTATTAGGGGTAGTAACTGGGTAAGTCATAATTGCTAAGGATGGCGTGACCAAAAAAGTATGAATTATAAAATTTCAGGCTATCTAACAGATATTCTTCTTAATTGGCCTTTGTGAAAATGCCTTTAACAAATATATATCTGTAAATAACCGGACATTTAAAGTTTTTAGTCTTCATCCTTGCCTCGTGGAACTTTGTGGTCAATTTCCTTGAAATAGCCTCAATTTCTGACATTCATTTAGAGTAATCGTTCTATCTTGATTATTTTCTTTTTCAAAGATGAAGCCAGGTCGATTTTAGACTTAATGCTTCTACAGCCTTAGTATCAGTTATATTTTCTTTTGAACTTTCAACTAAGTAGTTATTTTTGAGCAGTCGAATGTAGGTGCGGTAAGGTATATAGTCTATGGGATTGTACCCAGCAAAACGCAGAATTAAAACACATGCCCAGGAATATTTCCCAGCAATAATCGCTTTAAGAATTTGCTCAATTTGTTCATTATTGATTTTTTTAACCGTTTCTGTTTGATAATCACTGATATTTTGAGTCATAAAATACGCTCTTGCATGTAAATAAAAACTGTTTTGTATTTGGCAATATTTATCTTCTTTTTCCTTTCTCCAATCCAGCAAATCATCTAGCTTTGATGCCTGTACATCTATTACAAGAAATACCAGCCGGACTTATTCTAAAAATGATTAACTATTATAAATGTTTAATATTTGACTCCATGAATCACATCATTTGCTGTAATTTCTTCAAGAGCATTGTCCATATCTGAAATAACAAGATTACAAAATAATGCTTAAGTTAACTTAAATAAAGTTAATAACTATTACAACTTTATATTGAAAGTAGGGGCGGGATTAACCAGGATCATAAAATATCTCGTTAAACCCGCTCTTGCAGATAAACCGTATTGCAGAAGCTGCTTCTTCGTTAAGCTTACTCAATCTTTAGCAAAGGAGTATATGAACGATTTTTTGATAGATATGTCTATTTTTTCGCTTTTGAAATCTTATTTATTTTCATTAGCGTCAAACCAACTAAGACTTTAGAAAGGGGATATAAAATTTATTAAGTTTTATACATGTAGTAAGGAGATGTGATTTTATTGAACTTCTCTTGCAATGTCCTCTAATTAGACATTTCAGAAGGTTATAAGTACCAAAAAACTCATAAATTGTATTTAAAAATACATCCTTATTTAATATTTCCTATTTCTTTTGGAATATTTGTAAGCCATAAGTACATGAGCGATAAAAATAATTTACTCCTTGTGACAGATGACAAGCTGTCCAGTCATGTTGTTAGATGCCTAAGTGAGCAAATTTAGGATCAGTTAAATTAATGAGCAATAATTTACTTATTAAAACTATAAGTTTTAGAATAAATATATCTAAATTAGAATTGACAAGATTATTTTATTATGCAGTAAAGTTCTTGACTTATAGTTCTTCTCTTGATCGCATAGCAGTTATAAATGATTAGCTAAAATCAAAACTAGTATAGAGTTTTGTAGCATATTATTGATTGCATTTTTGGATATAACTTTGAAAGAGATGATCAAAATCTTTCTCAGAGATAAATTGCTGAAGATGGCTAAAAACTGCATTATTGTTATATCTAATGGGTAGAAGTCAGTTATGTATATCTATGTGAATTACGTTAAAGCATAAACATCAGATATTGCCCTTAATTTTATTAATATAGTCAAAAGGATAAAAAAAGTAGTTTTTTGATATTGTAATTTTGACTATATCAAGTCTTATATATCTGGTTTTAATTTATAAAAAATAATTATCGGTCAGTAAGAATAAACACTATTTTACTTTTCTAATATTGAATGAATACTAAGATAGTGCTGACTTATGTATCTAGCAATAATATCTTTATATTACCAATATAAAAATCTCTCTTTTTATTGTTAAAATTATCTTTAAAAGCACTAAATAACTTCTGATTCTTTTGAATTCCATTTATTTATAAATAGCCAATAGCACCATGATGATTTTAGAAATTTATGATTAGCAACTCATCAATGGCTATAGCACTGACTTATTTAACCGAGTGACTAGGGATATGGATTCTGGCCTTTATTAGGTTAGTTTAATCTAACTCTTCATTGGTGCTACAGCCAGAATTAGAGATTTGCTGGTTTCCTAATGGTAGTATTCTGAGTTGTTAATTAATAATCATTTTCAACTCAACACACATAACTTTTTTGACAAATGACTCGGCATAGAATTTGGTCATCATTCCCTGCCACAAAAATCCTAGTGATGGAAAAATGAGATACGAATCGTCGAAAAAAATTCTTGTAATTGAAGATGATGCTGTTACTCGCAATCTCTTCTTAGAAGTTCTTGAGGCTCAAGGTTTTGACACCATAGGTGCTGAAGATGGAGTAGCTGGTATCCAGAAAGCACAACAGCATTTACCCGACTTAGTGATTTGCGATATTCAAATGCCAGATATGGATGGCTACACCGTTTTGGCTAAGTTGCGCCAAGATCCTCACACAGCAATTATTCCTTTCATTTTTTTGACTGGGAGTAATACTCAAACAGATGTTCGCAAAGGTATGGAGTTGGGAGCGGATGATTATCTGACTAAACCCTCTAGTATAGAAGATTTGCTCAGAGCGATCGCTGTCCGATTAGAAAAGCAAGCTTTTTTGAGGTATTGGTACGCTACTAACTCTCATCAAGCCGCTCAATCACCACCTTCATCGTTCAACTCTGAGTCTATTTTTCCATCTGTTCCCCAACTGAAATCGGTTTTCGACTTTATTGAAGCTAATTATCGCCAAGGAATTACTTTGTCTGATGTGGCTCTTGCGGTTGGTTATTCGCCTGCTTACTTAACTAACCGAGTAGCCAAACAAACAGGAGAAACTGTAAACGCTTGGATTGTTAAGCGTCGAATGGCAGCAGCACGTCCTTTACTTAGAGATACTAATCAGACAATCGACCAGATTGCTATTGCACTTGGCTATCAAAATACATGTCATTTCTCTCGTCAGTTTCGTCAACACCACGGGCTTTCTCCCAAAACTTGGAGAAAACAGCAACAACTTTTTCAGTCTTCTAGAAACGCGAAGCTACAATTGATCAAAAATCATGGTGCATTAGAAAAACTTGTACCTTTAGGTTGCTGATTAAAAGCAAATTACTAGTTTTCACTACTTTTTTGCTTGCTCAACTGCTGCATTAATAATTGCACTCCCAGAGCCAACAAACCAATTGCTACTATACCAAATATTCCGCTTCCTAAAGCAACTACACCAACAACCAGAGTCCGAACAGCAGAGGAAATTTTAATTACTAATGGATTAATTGAATGGAGGGGTTTAGCAGCAAAATTTGTAGCGATCGCAATCATCAGCGAATACATTGCATATCCCATTCCCCCAGAAATTACTGCCCCAGTTAAACAGCGTAACGGACTTGCTGCTGCCGACATTTTAGTATCAGTTGGTGGCGTTAAATTTTGGTCACTCATAGGATTTTGGATTTCAGATTTTTAGTTGGGACATTATCCTTAATTAAGGAAAAAGAATTATTTAAACAGATGATGTCACTTTAATACCATGCGTAATTGTCCGAGTTACAAACAATTCTAAGTCCTCATCAATAATTGCTTCCCTTACTTGCTGCAAAACTAGTTCTGCGTGCTGTTGAGACTCAAAAAGAGCAAATACTGTTGGGCCAGAACCAGACATCATTGTTCCTAACACGCCTTCCTGATTTGCAAACACTTCTCGCAACTGCAAAACTTGAGGATAGGCTGGCAATACCACATGCTCTAAATCATTGTGCAATTTTTGGGCAATTTCCCTCGTATCTTTATGCAAGATAGCTTTTACTATTGCTCCTGAATGAACTGCACTAGCACGCGCTGCCAAATTATCAGTATCTCTAATATAAGAATGACCAAACTGCTGTCGATAGGTTTTGTATGCCCAAGGTGTGGAAACTTCCAGACTGCGGTATTTCCCCAATACTATATATATGTTATCTAAACTCGGCAGGGGAGAAAGTTGCTCACCCCTACCTGTTGCGATCGCAGTTCCACCCGCTATACAAAATGGGACATCTGAACCGAGTGTACCTCCTAACTCTTCTAATTCAGACTGAGTTAATCCCAACTTCCACAGTAAATCTATACCCACTAACACAGCTGCTGCATTCGTCGAACCCCCAGCCAACCCAGCCGCTACAGGAATCTGCTTATTGACGGTAATCTCCACACCGCCATATTTAGCAAAGGCTTCGGGAAATTGCCTGACCATTAATTCTGCTGCCCGGTATGCCAGATTACTTTTATCTGTCGGTACTTGTGGGTGGTTGCAGTGAACACGAATGCTGTCAGTGCTAATGGAACGCACATCAATTTGATCTGAAAGTCCGATACTTTGGAGTATCATGGCTAACTCATGATAACCATCGGGGCGTTCGCCAATGATTTCCAGATACAAGTTGATTTTAGCAGGGGCAATTAAGCTGTAGGAACGCATTTTATAAGAATGGGGAATGGGCAATGGGCAATGCGGAATTGGGGAATGGGAAAAAATCCATTTTATCTTGTCATCTATTTCCTACTCCCTGCTCCCCACTTTCTACTGCCAGTTCATTTGCTAGGATTACCCATTGCTGAACGCTGATATCTTCGGCTCTGGCTTGGGGATTTATTTTTAATTGTTCCAGTAAGTGGCTCAGGCGATCGCGTTCCATAACAGATTGCAAATTATTTCGTAACATTTTGCGCTTGGCACCAAACCCCAACTTCAAGAAAGTCTCTAACTGTCGGGGATTAAGCGCTGGTATTTCTATTTTTCGGGGACGTAATCTTACCACTGCTGAATCAACTTTTGGCGCTGGATGGAATGCAGAGGCTGGGACTGTGCAGATTAACTCACACTCAGCCAAATACTGTACCCGCACGGTCAACGCCCCAAAGGTTTTTGACCCTGGTTTAGCATACAACCTTTCTGCCACCTCTTTTTGTACCAGCAATACTATAGAGTCAAATGGTTCGGGGTTGGGATTTGCGATCGTACCCAGTAGTTTCTCAATGATTGGCCCTGTAATGTTGTAGGGAATATTGGCTACTACTTTGTTTGGCTTTTGGAAATTGGGAAAGGCTACCAAATAAGATGGTAAATCCAGAGTGAGAAAATCGCCTTGCAGCAATAAGAAATTTTCAGTCTTACCCAGTTGCTTTGACAACAGATGGCATAAGTCGCGGTCTATCTCTACTGCAATCAGAGATTGCACTAAGGGTAATAAACGACGAGTTAGAATACCAGTTCCAGGCCCAATTTCCAGGATGCGATCACCTTTGACGGAGCGATCGCTTTCTGTACACTCCGCTGCTTTTATAATTGCGTCGAGCGCCTTTTCACTTTTGAGCCAATGTTGAGCAAAGACCTTACGCGGTCGGATCATCTGTATTTATTGCCTAGTCTAGTTTTTAGCTTTTTCTCAAAAACTTATTATAAATTGTGAAATCCGTCTACAGCGCTAGACTCACTGTAACGAATCTTGTGGGGTAGGCATCTAGTCATAAGATGGGAGCCTTTAACCGGAGGCTCTGGAACAACTATGCTTTTATATTCTTATATATAGTTAGTTCAGGCATTTGGATTTAGGATAAGTCCCTCCAGCAAGACTGCCTCCTATCTTTTTCGATAATGATTACTATAATCCTTAGCTTGCATCAGAGCCAATTTAGAAAAACTAACTAGCTATATAAAGTTCAGCTACTGCGTCTATGCCTTGCCTATATTGCTTAAGTCATTCACTTGAAAGTAATGCCAGCCAAGAGATTTGCCCTTTTATAAAAAAAAATAAATTTACCCCTTGACAAACCAGGGGATGACTAGTTACTCTAGTTAAGTGGAAAGGCGAGAGAAGCCAACCACCACTGAACCTGAAAAACATAATACTTTGAAAGCTTAAAGAAAAACCAATCCTCGTCAAAGGATTTTACTTTTTGGAAACCCCAAAAAGATAATAACCAAAATTAGTAACTAGGATTCCGAAAAATATTTTTTTCGGATACACAAACTCGAAACACAACAAAACGGAGAGTTTGATCCTGGCTCAGGATGAACGCTGGCGGTATGCTTAACACATGCAAGTCGAACGAAATCTTCGGATTTAGTGGCGGACGGGTGAGTAACGCGTGAGAATCTGGCTCTAGGTCTGGGACAACCACTGGAAACGGTGGCTAATACCGGATGTGCCGAGAGGTGAAAGGTTAACTGCCTAGAGATGAGCTCGCGTCTGATTAGCTAGTTGGAAGTGTAATGGACTCCCAAGGCGACGATCAGTAGCTGGTCTGAGAGGACGATCAGCCACACTGGGACTGAGACACGGCCCAGACTCCTACGGGAGGCAGCAGTGGGGAATTTTCCGCAATGGGCGAAAGCCTGACGGAGCAATACCGCGTGAGGGAGGAAGGCTCTTGGGTCGTAAACCTCTTTTCTCAGGGAAGAACACAATGACGGTACCTGAGGAATAAGCATCGGCTAACTCCGTGCCAGCAGCCGCGGTAATACGGAGGATGCAAGCGTTATCCGGAATGATTGGGCGTAAAGCGTCCGCAGGTGGCAATGTAAGTCTGCTGTTAAAGAGTCTAGCTCAACTAGATAAAAGCAGTGGAAACTACATAGCTAGAGTACGTTCGGGGCAGAGGGAATTCCTGGTGTAGCGGTGAAATGCGTAGAGATCAGGAAGAACACCGGTGGCGAAGGCGCTCTGCTAGGCCGTAACTGACACTGAGGGACGAAAGCTAGGGGAGCGAATGGGATTAGATACCCCAGTAGTCCTAGCCGTAAACGATGGATACTAGGCGTGGCTTGTATCGACCCGAGCCGTGCCGTAGCTAACGCGTTAAGTATCCCGCCTGGGGAGTACGCCGGCAACGGTGAAACTCAAAGGAATTGACGGGGGCCCGCACAAGCGGTGGAGTATGTGGTTTAATTCGATGCAACGCGAAGAACCTTACCAAGGCTTGACATGTCGCGAATCTTCTTGAAAGGGAAGAGTGCCTTCGGGAGCGCGAACACAGGTGGTGCATGGCTGTCGTCAGCTCGTGTCGTGAGATGTTGGGTTAAGTCCCGCAACGAGCGCAACCCTCGTTTTTAGTTGCCAGCATTAAGTTGGGCACTCTAGAGAGACTGCCGGTGACAAACCGGAGGAAGGTGGGGATGACGTCAAGTCAGCATGCCCCTTACGCCTTGGGCTACACACGTACTACAATGCTCCGGACAGAGGGCAGCAAGCATGCGAATGCAAGCAAATCCCGTAAACCGGAGCTCAGTTCAGATCGCAGGCTGCAACTCGCCTGCGTGAAGGAGGAATCGCTAGTAATTGCAGGTCAGCATACTGCAGTGAATTCGTTCCCGGGCCTTGTACACACCGCCCGTCACACCATGGAAGCTGGTAGTGCCCGAAGTCATTACTCCAACCATTCGTGGAGGAGGATGCCTAAGGCAGGACTGGTGACTGGGGTGAAGTCGTAACAAGGTAGCCGTACCGGAAGGTGTGGCTGGATCACCTCCTTTTTAGGGAGACCTACACCCCTTACATATCGAAAAACATACAGTTAAATAGATAGTAAGTTGGTCTAACCTAGGTCGGTCGAGAATTGGTATAAAGCTTTCAAAGTATTAATGGTTCAGAATATAAACAAGAAAAGAGTGAGAGTTCAGCAACATGACACTCGTGTCAGACTGCTGAGTTGAATCTCAGCCAGAACCTTGAAAACTGCATAGAAACGCGAAAATAGCAGGCAGACACAGACATTCTTAGTGCTGATTGCTGAGTTGTGAGTGCTGAGTAAAATCAGTGCGAAGTGACGAGGTAAGAAGAACTAACTATTTGTTTTTGTGAATGCAAATTGTGAAACACCAAATGAATTGAGTGGTCAAGCTAATAAGGGCTAACGGTGGATACCTAGGCACACAGAGGCGATGAAGGACGTGGTTACCGACGATATGCTCCGGGGAGTTGGAAGCAAACATTGAGCCGGAGATTTCCGAATGGGGCAACCCTATATACTACCTGCTGAATATATAGGCAGGAGAGAGCCAACCCAGCGAATTGAAACATCTTAGTAGCTGGAGGAAGAGAAATCAAAACAGAGATTCCCTAAGTAGTGGTGAGCGAAAGGGGAAGAGCCTAAACCAATTGGTTTACCGATTGGGGTAGTGGGACAGCGATATCGAATCTGGCGGTTAAACGAAGCAGCTAAATACTGCACCAAAGAAGGTGAAAGTCCTGTAGTTGAAAACTCAAGGATAGTAGCTGAATCCCGAGTAGCATGGGGCACGAGGAATCCCATGTGAATCAGCGAGGACCACCTCGTAAGGCTAAATACTACTGTGTGACCGATAGTGAACCAGTACCGCGAGGGAAAGGTGAAAAGAACCCCGGAAGGGGAGTGAAATAGAACATGAAACCGTTAGCTTACAAGCAGTGGGAGGACTATTTAAAAGTCTGACCGCGTGCCTGTTGAAGAATGAGCCGGCGACTTATAGGCACTGGTAGGTTAAAGCGAGAATGCTGGAGCCAAAGGGAAACCGAGTCTGAAAAGGGCGATAATCAGTGTTTATAGACCCGAACCCTGGTGATCTAACCATGGCCAGGATGAAGCTTGGGTAACACCAAGTGGAGGTCCGCACCGACTGATGTTGAAAAATCAGCGGATGAGTTGTGGTTAGGG